>NZ_JBHXMA010000002.1:303919-464732 GCF_042721035.1 Streptomyces sp. NPDC058464 | reverse complement strand
GGCGGCCCCCGGGCGTGGTTCGCACGCCGGCCGAGCGGGTTGCGAGGTCGGTCATCGAACGGTCACTTGCCCGCCGTCGCCGGGATCGCCTGGTCCTTCATCGACTTCAGCGCGGCGGCCTGGGCGGTCGCGAGCGCGTCGTCGAGGGTGCCGCTGCCGGCCGCGGCCTTGGCCATCGCGTCCTGGAGGGCCAGGTTCACGGTCTTCTGCGTGGGGCCCCAGGCGAAGCTGGTGTCGATCTTCTTGGAGGCGTCGGCGAAGACGTCGAAGATCTTCTGGTTGTTGTAGTACGGCACGCCCTGCTTCAGCGCGGGCAGGTCCAGGCCCGCGGTGGCCGCCGGGTAGAGGCCGCCCAGCTTGTTCTCCAGCGCCAGGGCGTCCGGGTCGGTGTTCAGCCAGGTGTTGAACTCGACCGACTCGTAGAGGTGCTTGCCGCCCTTCATGAACGCGACGGTCGAGCCGCCCCAGTCACCGGAGGAGCCGTTCGCGCCCCACGTCGGCATCGGGACGATGGTCCACTTCCCGGCCTGCTTGGGCAGGTTGTCGCGGAACATGCTGTAGCCCCAGGCGGCGCCGACGTAGGTGGCGAGCTGGTCCTTCTGGTACGCCGCGTACATCTGGGTCGAGCCGTGGGCGAGGTCGGTGCGCACGACCTTCTCGGAGATCAGCTTCTGCCAGTAGTCGGCGACCTGCTTGCTCTGTGCCGAGTCGACGCTGACCTGCCACTTGTCGCCGGAGTAGCCGTACATCTTGGCGTCGTTCTGCCAGAGGAGCCCGTTGAACCACTCGGCGTTGTTCGGGTCGAAGAACGTGATGTCGAGGTTCGGGTCAGCCTTGTGCAGCTTCTCGGCGGCCGTCGCGTACTCGTCCCAGGTCGTGGGCACGGCGACGTCGTACTTCTTGAAGAGGTCGCTGCGGACGTAGAGCGCCATCGGCCCGGTGTCCTGCGGGATCGCGAACACGCCGGTGCCGCCGAAGCTGGTCTGCGACCAGGTCCACGGCACGAACTTCGACTCGGCCGCGGTGGCCGCCTTGCAGGCGGAGGCGTCCACGAAGGCGCTCTGGGTGCGCAGGTTCGGGAGTTCGTCGTAGCCGACCTGGGCGAGGTCCGGAGCCTTGTTCGCCTTGAGGGCGTTGCCGAGGGTGCCGTACTGGTCGTTGGAGATGTTCTTCGTCTCGACCTGGACGTTCGGATGCTGCTTGTTCCACAGGTCGACGACCTTGTCCATGCCCGGAACGGTGTTCCAGTACTGGAGGGTGACCTTGCCCTTCGCGGGCTCGCAGGAGGATGCGGACGCCTTGTCCGACGAGCCGGACGAGGAACACCCGGCGAGTACGACGATGCCGGCCGTGGCGGCTGCGACGGCGAGGCGGGTGCGCGTGACTGTGCTGGTCATGTCTTCCGTTCCAGAGAACGCCTGGCGAAGGTGGTCAGGCGGGTCGACGTTGACTCCTGGAGGCGGCTGCCTTCTGATTGGAATTAGGGTCCGTGAGCGGTAACGTGAGCGCTCACGGGAGCGGTAACGGGAAGTTGATTGGGAGTGTGAGCTCCGGTCCGCCGGAGTGTCAAGGCTCATGACGTCGGACCCGGGCATACTCGGTGTCCCTGCGACGCGGGCGCGTCGGCAATTTCACGGAGGTGCGCGATGGCGTCGTCGGGAACCGGACCCCGCAGGGTGACGATCGACGATGTGGCCGAGGCCGCCGGAGTGTCCCGGCAGACCGTGTCACGGGCGCTCAACGACAAGGGCGAGATCGGCGTCTCCACGAAGCAGCGGGTCCTGGACGCGGCCCTCGCGCTGGGGTACCGGCCGAGCCGGTTCGCCAGGGGGCTGGTGCGGCAGGACACGTTCAGCGTCGGCCTGGTCATCCCCGACCTGCTCAACCCGTTCTTCACCGAGGTCGCCGCCGCCGCTCTGGACGCGGCACGGGGACGCGGCTGGCACGTGGTCGTGTACGACACCGGCGACCGGGTCGAGGAGGAGCGCGGCACCCTGGAGGTGATCGCCTCCCAGGTGGACGCGGTGGTGGGCTACCTGAGCCTGCCGGAGGACGAGATCGCGCGGCTCACCCGCGGGCTCCCCGTCGTCCTCATCGACCGCAAGCACCGCACGGAACGCTTCAGTTCGATCCTGATCGACGGCGAGGCGGGCGTCCACGCGGCGATACGGCACCTGACCGGGGCCGGGCACCGGCACATCGGCATGCTCGACCACGCGGAACGCTCCGAGCCGAGCATCCGGCACGAGTGGTTCGACGCCGCGATGTCCGCGTGCGGGCTGGACTCCGGTTCGGTGGCCCGCGCGGACCAGAGCGTCGAGGGCGGCGAGCGGGCGCTCCAGGAACTCCTCGCCCGGTACCCGGACCTGACCGCCGTGTTCACGTTCAACGACATCATCGCGATAGGCGCGTTGCGCGCCGCGCGCCGGCTCGGCCGGCAGGTCCCCCGGGACCTCGCCCTGGTCGGCTTCGACGGCCTGGGGCTCGGCACGCTGGTCGAACCACAGCTGACCACGGTGGCCCTGGACACCCGCAGCCTCGGCGCCCTCGCCGTCGAACAGGCGGCCCGCCTGCTGACCGGCAGCGGCCCACTGCCCGAGGACCAGCTGAAGGTGGGGGCGGAGTTGCGGGTGCGGGAGTCGGCGTAGGGGGCCTGGCTGAGGGCTTGGGGCTCGGGGCTCGGGGCTCGGGGCACGACGGTGACGAAGTCGCAGCACCACGCTTTCTCGCCCGGGCGTCAGGCGTCGGCTCTCTCGACGGGGTCCGGGGCCGCGCTCTCGACGCGGTCCGGGGCCGTCATGCCCAGACGCGCCTGTTCCTCCTCGACGATCCGGCGGGCCAGTTCGGTGTCCGACACGTCGACCGCGTCCGGGGTGGCCTCGGCCACCGCGCTGCGGCGGGCGTAGGCGTCGAACAGGCGGGTCTTCCGCTCCAGCATCTTCACCAGGCGCTCGTCCACTCCCCCGGTGGCGAGCAGGCGGTGCACCCGGACCGGTCTGACCTGGCCCATGCGGTGGGCCCGGGCGACCGCCTGGTGTTCGATGGTCGGCTTGATCTGGGGTTCGCAGATGACGACGACCGAGGCGGCCTGCATGTTGAGGCCGACGCCCGCCGCCTGGATCTGCGCCAGCAGCACCGCGGCGCCCGGGGCGGCGGCGAAGTCGTCGACGAGCTGCTGCCGGCGTGCGGCCGGGACGGCGCCGGTGAGCGGGCCGAAGACCGTGGTGCCGGCGGCGAGTGCCTCCTCGACCACGCGCAGGACGTCCTTGAAGTTGGAGAAGACCACCGTCTTCTGCCCGTTCTCGCCGGACTCCTCGACGATCTCCCGGAGCCGCTCCAGCTTGGCCGACTTCTCGGGGCGCAGGTAGGCGGCCCTGCGCATCGCCATGAAGTTGCCGGCGCGTACGGCGTCGCGGTACGCCTCCTCGTCCGACGCGCTCAGCTCCTCCCACTCGTCGGTGTGCTGGAGGCTGGGCAGCTCCGACAGCACGTCCCGCTGGTTACGCCGCAGGTAGACGGGGGCGACGGCCTTGCGGAAGGCGACCGATCCGGCCAGGGCGTCACCGTCGTCCAGGGACTGCGCGACGCCGCGGTCGAGCATGCCGACCAGGTTGCGGAACTCCGCGACCCGGTTCTCCATCGGGGTGCCGGTCATGAAGAGGGTGCGCTCGCAGCGCTCCGCCCACCGGGCCACCGCCTGGGACCGCTTGGCCTTCGGGTTCTTCACCGAGTGCGCCTCGTCGACCACGAACAGGCCGACCTCGCCGCCGCCCGGTTCGGGAAACCCGCGCAGCGCGTCGAACGTGGTCACCGCGACCCCGCCCCGCTCCTGCCAGTCGGCGAACGCGTCGCGCCGGTCGGGGCCGTGCAGGAGCAGCACGCGCAGGGCGCTGCGGGCCTCGATCTCCCGCGTCCAGTTCACGAGGACGCTCGCCGGGCACACCACCATGAAGTGGCTCTGCCCCTCGGCGGCCAGGTGGGCCAGCACGGCGATCGCCTGGATGGTCTTCCCGAGGCCCATCTCGTCGCCGAGGATCACGTTGCGCTGCGCGAGGGCGAACCGGGCGCCGAACGCCTGGTAGCCGCGCAGGGAGACCCGCCGGTGGGAGTCGTCGAGGTGCTGGGTCCGGACCCGCTCGGCGATCTCGTCCGGCAGGAAGCCCTCGGCGGCGGCCGTGTCGGGCGCCGCGCCGGAGATCTCGGCGAGCAGGCTGTAGTACTCGGCGGACCGGAGTTCGAAGTCCGCCCAGGCGGCGAGGTCGGACGACGGACGCCGGAGCAGGTCCACCGAGGCCTGCGCGAAGAGTTCGGGCAGCCGCCCCCGGTCCGCCTCGTCCACCAGCGGACCGAGTTCGGCGACCGCCGCCAGCGCGCGGGCCTTCCGCTCCCGGCCGGCCAGGAGCATCCGCAGCCGCCCGGCGGCCGGCCTGGCGTCGGCCAGCAGGGGCTCCAGCCGTTCCGCCAGAGCACCGGCCCGCTCGACGGCGCGCCGGGCGTCCGGGCCGGCCTCCACGAGTACGTGCAGCGCCCCGACGAGCGCGGTGGTGGCCGGCTCGGGCCGGTCCACGTCGATGTGGACGGCCACGGTCTCGTGCACGGCCTCGGAGAGCCGGCGGGCCGCGGCGAGCATCTGGTCGACGGTGCGCCGCCCGACACCGGGTATCTGCAGCAGCCGGTACGCGCCCGCGTCGAGCACCGCGCCCACCGTCCGCAGTCCGCTCTGCTCGACGCCGCCGAGCCGCAGCCGGCCTTCGGTGACGTCCTGGAGCCGGGCGACCGGGATGGCGTCGAGCTCCCGCCGTACCGCCGCGTCGTGGATCGGCGTGAGTGCCGCCCGTACCGCCTCGACGGCCCTGCCGTGGTCATCGACCACGTTCCGGGCCGCCTCGGCCAGCCGCGCTCCCTTCGCGACCACACCCCGCTCGTCCCGCCCCATGAGCCCCGCCCCTCATCCGCCGTGCCGGCATCCTCCCACCCCGCACCGACACCACCGGGGCAACGCCCGGGCGCCGGGCTTCGGGGACCGAGGTCGTGCGTCGGCGCCGTTCCGAGGCCGGCCCGGTACGAGATCATCCGGGCGGACGGCGCGGGCGGGTGCCCCCATCGGGCGGGGCCCCAACTGACGAAGCGTCGTACCACTTGCGGCGTGAGGCTTCCGGACACGTCCGGTGCGCGGCTATGTTCGCGCCGTGACGGACACCGGCCCGCAGCGTCGTGGATTCGCCTGGCTTCCGGTCTCGGTGGTGGCGCTCGCGGTGATGGCGTTGCTGCTGATGTTCGCCTCGCGGTACGGCTATCACCGGGACGAGTTGTACTTCCGGGTGCTGGGCCGGCATCCCGCGTGGGGATACGTCGACCAGCCGCCCGGCACGCCGCTGCTCACCCGCGCCTCGATCGCCCTGTTCGGGGACACCGTGCGTGGCCTCCGGGTCCCGGCGGTCCTGGCGGCGGGAGCGGTGGCGTACCTGTGCGCGCTGATCGCCCGTGAGACCGGCGGCGGCCGCGGCGCCCAGACGCTGGCGGCCGCGGCCTCCTCGGGGACGCTCGTGCTGGCCTTCGGGCATCTGTTCGTGACCACGTCGCTGGACATGGTCGTGTGGCTCGCCGTCGCGCTGTTCGTCTTCCGGGCCCTGCTGCGCGACCGGCCGCGGTGGTGGCTCGCCGTCGGCGTGGTGGTCGGCGTGGGGCTGTACAACAAGCTGCTGGTCCTGCTGCTTCTGGCCACGCTGGGCGCCGGCCTGCTGGCGGTCGGACCGCGCCGGGTGCTGCTGTCGCGGTGGCCGTGGGCGGGTATGGGGCTGGCCGCGCTGATCGGCGCACCGAACCTCGTCTACCAGGCCACCCACCACTTCCCGGCGCTCACCATGGCCGGTGCCCTCCGCTCGGACAAGGGCGCCCTGGGCGGCGTGCTGAACATCCCGTTCTTCTTCCTGACGGTCGGACTGCCCCTGTCGTACATCGCAGTCGCGGGTCTGCTCCGGGTGCTGCGCGACCCGGTGCTGCGGCCCGTGCGCGCCTTCGGCGTCGGATACCTCCTGCTGCTGGTGCTGCTCTGCGCCGTCGCCGCACAGCCCTACTACGCCATGGGCATGGTGCTGACCCTGCACGCGGTGGGTTCCGTGCCGGTGGCGCGGGCGCTGGCCGAACGGCGGCACAGCCGAGGGTTGTTCGCCGTGCTCCTCGGACTCAACCTGGTGGTCTCGGTGACGTTCGCCCTGCCGGTGCTCTCCCTCCACAGCCAGCAGAGCCTGCACCTCGCCGAGGCCGACCAGGGCCTCAGCGACGAGATCGGCTGGCCGCGCTACGTCTCCCAGATCGCCGCCGTCTACCGCCCCGGCGCGATCGTCATCACCGGCAACTACGGCGAGTACGGCGCCCTCGACCGCTACGGCGGCGCCCACGGCGTTCCCCGGCAGGTCCTCTACAGCGGGCAGAACGCCCTGCGCACCCTGGGCACTCCACCCGACTCCGCCCGTACGGCAGTCGTCGTCGGCTACGACGACCGGGCCTGGCTCTCCGCCCAGTTCGCCGACTGCCGCATCGAGGGCCGGCTGGACAGCGGCTACCGCATCGACAGCGAGGAACAGCACCGCGCCGTCTACCTCTGCCGCGGCCCGGTGCGGCCGTGGCACACCCTGTGGCCCCGCTTCCTCCACTACGACTGACGGCGCGGGGCGTGTCGCGGGGGACGGCGATCGCGCCAACCGTGACCAGGTGGACACGGCTGTTCGAGTCCCATCTGGTCTCAGCGCACAGGAGGAGCAGTAGGGCGGCGGGCCCCGTTGACACGGTCCCGTGGACAGGCGGCCACGCGTTGACCATCTCGTGGCCCGAGTCCCGCCGAGTGGCTACGGTTGAGCCATGACCGCACTGCCCGACTGGATGCGCCCGCCGCGCGTGGAAGGCTGGTTCGCGGAGGATCTGGACCGCCTCCCCGAGGCACCCCGCCACACCGAGCTGATCGACGGAGCCCTCGTCTTCATGCTGTCGCCCCAGCGGTGGTGGCACGGCCACCTCGTCACCATGCTCACCGTCGCTCTCATGGAGCAGGCTCCCACCGATGTCAGGGTCGGCCGCGGGATGACCATAAAGCTGGACGAGCGAAACCGGCCCGAGCCCGATCTGCTGTTGACGACCGCCCATTACGACGGCGACCGTACCTGGTTCGCGCCGGACGAGGTACGACTCGTCATCGAAGTCGTCTCACCCGAGTCCGCGCACCGGGACCGCACGGTCAAGCTCCGCAAGTACGCGGAGGCGGGCATCCCGCACTACTGGTGCATCGAGGACGAAGACGGCGCCCCCGTCGTGCACGCCTACGAGCTCGACGAACCGACTGGAGCCTACGCACCCGCGGGCATCTTCCGGGGCACGCTGAAGCGACCGGTGCCTTTCGAGATCAGCCTGGATCTCGACAAGCTCACCCCGCCGCGGGGCGACTAGGAGTCGGCACCACATCAGCACGGGAACACCGAAGGGGCCGGGCTCACCAGAGCCCGGCCCCTTCTGACCTGCACACTTGGCGGGGCCTCTAGCACGCAGTAAGGACGAACCGATCACACGTTGAACCGGAACTCCACCACGTCCCCGTCCTGCATCACGTAGTCCTTGCCCTCCATGCGGGCCTTGCCCTTGGCGCGGGCCTCGGCCACCGAACCGGTTTCGACCAGGTCGGCGAAGGAGATGACCTCGGCCTTGATGAAGCCCTTCTGGAAGTCGGTGTGGATGACACCGGCCGCCTCGGGAGCCGTGGCGCCCTTCTTGATGGTCCAGGCGCGGGATTCCTTGGGGCCGGCCGTGAGGTAGGTCTGCAGGCCGAGGGTGTCGAAGCCGACGCGGGCGAGGGTGGCGAGGCCGGGCTCCTCGGCGCCGACCGACTCCAGCAGCTCCAGGGCGTCCTCCTCGTCGAGCTCCGCGAGGTCCTGCTCCAGCTTGGCGTTGAGGAAGATCGCCTCGGCGGGGGCGACCAGGGCGCGCTGCTCGGCCTTGAAGGTGTCGTCGGTCAGCTCGTCCTCGTCGACGTTGAAGACGTAGAGGAACGGCTTGGTGGTGAGGAGGTGCAGGTCGTGGAGGAGCTCGGCGCGGTCCGAGCCCTGGAGGATGCCCTGGGAGAACAGCGTGTCGCCCTTCTCCAGGATCTCCTTGGCCTCCTCGACGGCCTTGACCTTCGGGGCCACGTCCTTCTTGATGCGCGACTCCTTCTGGAGGCGCGGCAGGACCTTCTCGATCGTCTGGAGGTCGGCGAGGATCAGCTCGGTGTTGATCGTCTCGATGTCGTCCTTCGGCGAGACCTTGCCGTCGACGTGTACGACGTTCTCGTCCTTGAAGGCGCGGATGACCTGGCAGATCGCGTCGGACTCACGAATGTTCGCGAGGAACTTGTTGCCCAGGCCCTCACCCTCCGAGGCGCCGCGGACGATGCCCGCGATGTCGACGAAGTCGACCGTGGCCGGAAGGATGCGCTCCGACTTGAAGATCGACGCCAGCTTGGCCAGGCGGGCGTCGGGGACGCCGACGACACCCACGTTGGGCTCGATCGTGGCGAACGGGTAGTTGGCCGCCAGCACGTCGTTCTTGGTCAGGGCGTTGAACAGGGTCGACTTGCCGACATTGGGCAGGCCGACGATTCCGATCGTGAGCGACACGTTGCGACTTCCCGTAGTGAGAGGGTGAGCGGGCCAGGGGCTGCCCGTGCCGGCGGGCCGGCCGATCCACCAGTTTACGGGGTTCGGTACCCCCGGCCGGCGGCCGCGTCGAACACCTGGCCAAGCTCTCCTCTTCGGCTTGGTTTCGGCGTGTCTGGGCCCCGACTGGGCACATTAACCGACCTAAGTTGGTCCGATGGAGCAACGCAGGACCCGCCCCCGACAGCCCGGACCGCGCCGGGGCGCCCCCCGTGCGCCGCTGCCGCCGCAGGCGAGACGGCGGCCGGGGACGCCCGAGCGCCGGCCCGCTCCGGGAAGGTCGCGTCCGGCACCGGTGGCAGGGCCCGCGCGGCTGCCGGGTCCACGGCTCACGGGGCTCGGCTGCGGCCTCTTCTGCATGGCCGCGATGTTCCTGCTCGGCTTCCTCGACGACCTGCTGCTCGGGGCGTCCCTGACCGTGTACGGCGTGCTGTTCCTGCCGGTGTCCGCGCTGAGCGCGCTGTGGGTGCGCGGGGGCGATCTGCTGACCGCCCCCGTCGTCGTCCCGATCGCCTTCGCCGTGGGTCTGCTGGCCGTCGACGACGACGGCGGCGGTTTCCTGGGCGGGCTGATGGGCCTGGTGACGGCCCTGTCCACGCAGGCCGGCTGGCTCTACGGCGGGACGCTGATCGCCGGGGTGATCGTCATCGTCCGCCGGATCCGGCTGATCCGGCGCCGCCGCAGAGCCTGACCACGGGCCGTGGGCCGTGGTGGCGGCTACCTGGCCACGTGGCTACTTGGCGTGGTGGGCCGCGCGCATCGCGGCGCCCACGATCCCCGCGTTGTTCTGCAGCTGGGCCGGGACGATCTCGGCCTTGACGCCCTGGATGTACGGCAGGAACTTGTCGGCCTTGCGGCTCACCCCGCCGCCGATGATGAACAGGTTCGGGGTGAAGAGCATCTCGACGTGTGCCAGGTACCTGTTGACCCGGCTCGCCCACTGCTCCCAGCTGAGGTCGTGGTCCTCCTTGACCTTGCTGGACGCCTTCTTCTCCGCGTCGTGGCCGTCCAGCTCCAGGTGGCCCAGCTCGGTGTTGGGGACCAGCTCGCCGTCGACGAACAGGGCGCTGCCGATGCCGGTGCCGAAGGTGAGCAGGATGACCACGCCCTTGCGGTCCCGGCCGGCGCCGAACTCCATCTCGGCCACGCCGGCCGCGTCCGCGTCGTTCACCACGGTCACCGGGAGACCGCCGAGCCGCTCGCTGAACAGCGTGCGCGCGTCGGTGTCGATCCAGCTCTTGTCGACGTTCGCCGCCGTGCGGATGTGAGTGCCGTCGGTGATCACGCCGGGGAAGGTGAGCCCGACCGGGCCGCTCCAGCCGAAGTGGTCGACCACCTGCTTGACCCCGTCGGCGACGCTGTCGGGCGTCGCCGGGTGCGGGGTCAGCACCTTGCACCGCTCCTGGGCCAGGTCGCCCTTGTCCAGGTCCACGGGAGCGCCCTTGATCCCGGAACCACCGATGTCCACGCCGAAGATCTGCATGGCTACACGTTACGTCGTACGACTGACAGTCACGACGCCGGAGGACTGTACGGACGGTCCTTACACCCCGGCGCCGGTGCCGCCGCGCTCGGCGACCAGGGTGGCCGCCTCTTCGCGCAGGTCACGGCGGAGTTCCTTGGGAAGGGAGAAGGTGATGGACTCCTCGGCCGCCTTGACGATCTCGACGTCGCCGTAGCCGCGCTCGGCGAGCCACTCCAGGACCTGCTCGACCAGCACCTCGGGCACGGAGGCACCGGAGGTGACGCCGACGGTCGTCACGCCCTCCAGCCAGGCCTCGTCGATCTCGCCGGCGAAGTCCACCAGGTAGGCCGCGCGGGAGCCGGCCAGCTTGGCGACCTCGACGAGCCGCTTGGAGTTGGAGGAGTTGCGGGAGCCGACCACGATGACCAGTTCGGCCTCGGCGCCCATCTGCTTCACGGCGAGCTGGCGGTTCTGCGTGGCGTAGCAGATGTCGTCGCTGGGCGGCGAGATCAGCTGCGGGAACTTCTCCTTCAGCGCGTCGACGGTCTCCATGGTCTCGTCGACGGAGAGGGTGGTCTGGGAGAGCCAGACCACCTTGGACTCGTCGCGGACCTCGACCTTGGCGACGTCCGCCGGGCCGTCGACCAGCTGGATGTGGTCGGGGGCCTCGCCGGAGGTGCCGATGACCTCCTCGTGGCCCTCGTGGCCGATCAGGAGGATGTCGTAGTCCTCGCCCGCGAAGCGGACCGCTTCCTTGTGGACCTTGGTGACCAGCGGGCAGGTCGCGTCGATGGTGGCGAGGCGGCCGCGCTCGGCCTCCTCGTGGACGACGGGGGCGACGCCGTGCGCGGAGAACATCACGATGTTCCCCGGCGGGACCTCCTCGGTCCGCTCGACGAAGATCGCGCCCTTCTTCTCCAGGGTCTGCACGACGTACTTGTTGTGGACGATCTCGTGCCGGACATAGATCGGGGCCCCGTACTGTTCCAGGGCCTTCTCGACGGCGATCACGGCGCGGTCCACACCCGCGCAGTAGCCACGGGGGGCGGCGAGCAGGACACGGCGGCCAGGCGAAGCAGTCATGGCACCCATCGTAAGGCCGCGTTCGGGGGGTCGAAGATCGCGTCCGGGTGACGATCCCGGGGAGACCGGCGGGCCGGCCGGGTTGTGGTGCCGGTCTGCCTGTCAGTGTGCGCCGTTACTCTCGGCGCATGGCTTTGAACACGTCCGCCGAAGCTCCCGTTCCCGTCGGGGAGATCTCCCGGCTCATCGGGGGGTGGATCGATCGGCTCGGGGCCGTCTGGGTCGAGGGGCAGATCACCCAGCTCTCGCGGCGGCCGGGGGCAGGCGTCGTGTTTCTGACGTTGCGGGATCCGTCGCACGACATCTCGATCGGCGTCACCTGCTACCGGCAGGTGTTCGACGCGGTGGCCGACGTGGTCGGCGAGGGGGCCCGGGTCGTCGTCCACGCGAAGCCGGAGTGGTACGCGCCGCGTGGGCAGCTGTCCCTGCGGGCCGCCGAGATAAGGCCGGTCGGGGTCGGGGAGCTGCTGGCGCGGCTGGAGATGCTCAAGAAGACGCTGGCCGCGGAGGGGCTGTTCGCCGCCGAGCGGAAGAAGCGGCTGCCGTTCCTGCCGCAGTTGATCGGGCTGGTGTGCGGGCGGGCCTCGGCCGCCGAGCGGGACGTGCTGGAGAACGCCCGGCACCGGTGGCCGGCGGTGCGCTTCGAGGTGCGGAACGTGCCGGTGCAGGGCGTGCACGCGGTGCCGCAGGTCGTGCAGGCCGTGAAGGAGCTCGACGCGATGGAGGAGGTGGATGTGATCATCGTCGCGCGCGGGGGCGGCAGCGTGGAGGATCTGCTGCCGTTCTCCGACGAGCAGTTGGTGCGGACGGTCGCCGAGTGCCGTACGCCCGTGGTGTCCGCCATCGGGCACGAGCCGGACACCCCGCTGCTCGACTACGTGGCCGACCTGCGTGCCTCCACCCCCACCGACGCCGCCAAGAAGGTCGTCCCGGATGTCGGGGAGGAGCTGGAGCGGGTGCGGATGCTGCGGGACCGGGGGCGGCGAAGTGTCGATGCGTTGGTGGCGCGGGAGGAGCGGGGGCTGGCGCATGCGCTCGCGCGGCCGGCCATGGAGGATCCGCACCGGATGGTCGACGAGCGCGCCGATCACGTCTCCTCGCTGGTCGACCGTTCGCGGCGCACCCTCGGGCATCTGCTCGACCGCGCCGACTCCGAGCTGACGCACACGCACGCGCGCGTGGTGGCCCTCTCCCCCGCCGCCACGCTGAAGCGCGGTTACGCCGTGCTGCAGAAGGGCGACGGTCATGTGGTGCGGGACCCCGGGCAAGTCGAGCCGGGTGAGGCGTTGCGGGCGCGGGTCGCGGAGGGCGAGTTCACGGTGCGGGCCGACGGTTGACGCCGGGTCGTACGAGTCGATGAGAAAGGTCAGTGCATGAGCAGCAGGACCGAAGAGGTCGCCCTCTCGTACGAGCAGGCGCGGGACGAGCTGATCGAGACCGTGCGGCGGCTGGAGGCCGGCGGGACGAGCCTCGAGGAGTCCCTGGCGCTCTGGGAGCGGGGCGAGGAGCTGGCCAAGGTGTGCCGGCGGTGGCTGGAGGGGGCGCGGGCCCGGCTGGACGCGGCGCTGGCCGAGGAGGACGAGGGGGACGAGGAGGAAGGGGACGCGGAGGAGGACTGAGCGGGGCGGTCGGCCTGCGGTCGTTGTGAGGCGGATCACTACGGTCCGGTTTTTGTTGAACCTTGAATCTTCCTTCGCCTATCGTCGTGCCGTCAGCCTATCCGGACCACGGTCCGGATGTGAATCGCGACGCGACCTCTAGGAAGTTCAACCATGTCTCTCGTTCTCGACCCCACCGCTCAGGACCTGCTGTTCCGCGAGGCCCGCACCGCCAACACCTTCACCGACGAGCCGGTGACCGACGAGCAGGTCCAGGCGATCTACGACCTGGTCAAGTTCGGCCCGACCTCCATGAACCAGTCGCCGCTGCGCGTGGTCCTGGTCCGCTCCCCCGAGGCCCGCGAGCGCCTCGTGCCGTACATGGCCGAGGGCAACCAGAAGAAGACCGCCACCGCGCCGCTGGTCGCGATCCTCGCCGCGGACAACGAGTTCCACGAGGAGCTGCCGGAGCTGTTCCCGCACTTCCCGCAGGCCAAGGACGCCGTCTTCGGCGACCGCGCGGTGCGTGAGGGCAGCGCGGCCCTGAACGCCGCCCTCCAGGCCGCCTACTTCATCATCGGTATCCGTGCCGCCGGCCTCGCCGCCGGCCCGATGACCGGCGTCGACTTCGCGGGCATCCAGAAGGAGTTCCTGGACGACGACCACACCCCGTTCGTGGTCGTCAACATCGGCAGGCCGGGTCCGGACGCCTGGTTCCCGCGCTCCCCGCGCCTGGCCTACGACGACGTCGTCACGACCGTCTGAGTCGCAGCGCTCGCGCGAATGCGGAAGAGGCCCCCGGCAACGGCGCCGGGGGCCTCTCGCGTTCGCGGGTCGGGTCGCGTCGCACGCGGGTCGGGTCGCACGCGGGGCGCGGCGCCCGCGTCAGGACATCTTCAGCGCCGCGGCCATCTTCGTCAGCTGGGCGAAGGAGGCCGTGCCGGCCACCACCGTGGTCGAGCCGGAGGTGCCGTCCAGCACCAGCGCGTCGTAGCGGCCGCCGGTGTAGTGCGTCCAGGTGCGGTCGCCGATCTTCTCCGTCGTCTTCGTGGCCGACGCGCCCTGGCTGGCGTCGTCGACGAAGTCCGCGCGCTTCTGAGTCGACTGCTCGATCTGGACGTACTGACCGTCGGGGGTCTGGTAGCCGAGGTGCCAGCGGTCCCCGTCCTCGCCCTGGAAGCGGACCGAGGTGGCCTTCCAGGTGCCGGGCAGACCCTCCGGCGCGGCCACCGGGTAGCTCGCCGCGCGTCGCGCCGTCAGCAGCTCGACCCGGTAGTCGACCCGCTGGATGTCGGGAGCGTGATCGTCGTGCGGGACGAGCAGGTAGATGAAGCCCGCCGCGAGGCCGATCAGGGCCAGGGAGAGAATCATGTCCCGGACCGTCTTCTGCTTGCCGTTCGTGCCTGCCACGCCCCTATCGTCGCAGGTGCCCGCTGCGCTCATCCGTGGGGTCCCCTGCTCATTTTGTCAGCCTGACGATAGAGTCGACGGGAAAACCCTCATCCGGCCGTCGTCGTATCAGAAAGGTGCGTACCGATGACCGAGAATCATCATCACCTGCCGTCCGAACTCGATGTCCCCTCCGAGGCCCCCGACCGCAACCTCGCCCTGGAGCTCGTCCGGGTGACCGAAGCCGCGGCGATGGCCGCGGGACGCTGGGTCGGCCGCGGCGACAAGAACGGCGCCGACGGCGCCGCGGTGCGCGCCATGCGGACCCTCGTCTCCACCGTGTCGATGAACGGCGTGGTCGTCATCGGCGAGGGCGAGAAGGACGAGGCCCCGATGCTCTTCAACGGAGAGCGCATCGGTGACGGCACCGGTCCCGAGGTCGACATCGCCGTCGACCCCATCGACGGGACGACGCTGACCGCCAAGGGCATGCCCAACGCGATCGCCGTGCTGGCCGCGGCCGAGCGCGGGGCCATGTTCGACCCGTCCGCCGTCTTCTACATGGACAAGCTGGTCACGGGCCCGGAGGCGGCGGACTTCGTCGACATCAACGCGCCCGTCTCCGTCAACATCCGGCGGGTCGCCAAGGCGAAGCGGGCCACCCCGGAGGACGTGACCGTCGTCATCCTCGACCGGCCTCGGCACGAAGGGATCATCAAGGAGATCCGGGAGGCCGGCGCGCGCATCAAGCTGATCTCCGACGGTGACGTCGCCGGGTCGATCTACGCGCTGCGCGAGGGCACGGGCGTCGACATGCTGCTCGGGATCGGCGGCACGCCCGAGGGCATCATCTCGGCGTGCGCGGTGAAGTGCCTGGGCGGCACCATCCAGGGCAAGCTGTGGCCCAAGGACGACGAGGAGCGGCAGCGGGCCATCGACGCCGGGCACGATCTGGACCGGGTCCTGACGACCGAGGATCTGGTGACCGGCGAGAACGTGTTCTTCGTGGCCACCGGTATCACCGACGGTGAGCTGCTGCGGGGCGTGCGGTACCGGTCGGAGACCGCGCTGACCGAGTCGATCGTGATGCGGTCGAAGTCGGGGACGGTGCGGCGGATCGACTCCGAGCATCGGCTGCGGAAGCTGCGCGCTTACAGCACGGTCGATTTCGACAAGGCCAAGTAGCGCCTGAGGGGGAGGGGCTGCGGGCCTCGTCGGCGGCTGCGGGTGCGTCGTGGCTGGTCGCGCAGTTCCCCGCGCCCCCAGGGGGTTGCCACCAGCGGCGCTGCGAGACACCGCCGGTCGCGCCCACGCGGCGGCAGCCGCACATCAGTACAGCCCAGCGCCCCTGACGGGCGCAGTGCGAAAGGCGCCCTCGGTGCGGTGAGGGCGCCTTTTCGTCAGCCTGCCTGTGCTATGCGGTTGGCCGCCGCCGCCCTCGCCGCCTTCTTCAGTTCCATGTCGCGGCGCCTGCGGCGGGCCAGGACCACGCGGCGTTCGGCGGCGGTGAGGCCGCCCCAGACGCCGTAGGGCTCGGGCTGGAGCAGCGCGTGTTCGCGGCACTCGACCATCACCGGACAGCGGGCGCAGACCCGCTTCGCCGCCTCCTCCCGGGACAGCCGGGCGGCGGTGGGTTCCTTGGAGGGTGCGAAGAACAGGCCTGCCTCGTCGCGCCGGCACACCGCCTCGGTGTGCCAGGGGGCGTCTTGGTCCCTGTCCCGCACTGGCACCCGCTGGGCCGGTACGGCAGCTACCTGCAGGGACGAATGCGGCGGTTGCAGCACGGGTCTACTCCTGACGACGGCTTCGCGAGCGAGAGACGATGCAGCAAGGCCTACCCGCTGTGCGCGGGCCTATGCACAGCGTCCTCAACAGCCGTAGTACGGCGGCTTGTTCACGACCCCTGGGGCCGCCGGGCCGGGAGTGATTCGCGACCGTCAACGGTCCAGGTGTTTGCGCAGCTTTCTGTCGACCTTGTCCTGAACCCGGTCCAGGATGTCCTCGATGAGCTTGCCGCGCTTCGGCCGCGCCTCCACGTTGCCGAGGACGGCCCACCCGTCGACGTAGACGACCGGCGCGTCGGGGTCGACCGAATCCAGCGTGTCCGCCTCGAAGTTGCCCAGCACACCGCCGCCGGTGCCGCGCAGCGACACGTTCTCCGGGACACGGATCTGGACGTCGCCGAAGACCGAGACCGCCTTGATGACGACCTGCTGGTACTCGAAGATCGCCTCGGTGAGGTCGAGCTCGATCGAGCCGAAGACCGCGTAGGCGTGCAGCCTGCGGCCGGCCCGCCAGCGGCCCCGGCGGCGGGCGCTGCTGAAGACCGCCACCACGTTGCTGTCCGCCTCGACGGGGATCGCGCCGGGCGTCGGCCGGGGCGGCACCGGCGTGTAGGCCGGGGCGGCCGGGCCGGCGTGGGCCGCGGGCAGGTCCCGTATGAAGACCTCCAGCTCACCCACCGTCTTGGCGTTCAGCACCCCCTCCACGCGCTCGGCGTGCTCGTCGGCGGTCAGGCGCCCCTCGGCGAGGGCCTCCCGCAGGATGTCGGCGACGCGGTCGCGGTCGGCGTCCGAGGCGCGCAGCTCGGCGACCGGCGCTCCGGCGTGCTCACGAGGGGGCTGCTTCTGAAGGTCCACGGCAGCAGCGTACCGAAACGCGATAGATCGCGACTACCCCTCGTCGCGACCTGTGGAAAACCCGTACGGTCCGCGAACTGAGCCTTACCTCACAGGCTCCCCGTCAGTGGCAGGTTCTAGGCTGGACGCGCCCGCCAGCGTCGGCGGGCGGCCGTCCGTCAGAGTGAGGAATGGGCTGAGATGCCTGAGTTCGCGTATACCGATCTGCTCCCCCAGGGCGAGGACACCACCCCGTACCGGCTGGTGACCTCCGAGGGTGTGTCCACCGTCGAGGGACCGGACGGGCGGACGTTCCTCAAGGTGGAGCCCGAGGCGCTGCGCAAGCTGGCCGAAGAGGCCATCCACGACATCCAGCACTACCTGCGCCCCGCGCACCTCGCCCAGCTCCGCCGGATCATCGACGACCCCGAGGCGTCGAACAACGACAAGTTCGTCGCGCTCGACCTGCTGAAGAACGCGAACATCGCGGCGGCCGGCGTGCTGCCCATGTGCCAGGACACCGGCACGGCCATCGTCATGGGCAAGCGCGGACAGAACGTGCTGACCGAGGGCGGCGACGAGGCGGCGCTGAGCCGCGGCATCTACGACGCGTACCTGAACCTCAACCTGCGCTACTCGCAGATGGCTCCGCTCACCATGTGGGAGGAGAAGAACACCGGGTCGAACCTGCCGGCCCAGGTCGAGCTGTACGCCACCGACGGCGGCGCCTACAAGTTCCTCTTCATGGCGAAGGGCGGCGGCTCCGCCAACAAGTCGTTCCTCTACCAGGAGACGAAGGCCGTCCTCAACGAGGCCTCCATGATGAAGTTCCTGGAGGCGAAGATCCGTTCGCTCGGTACGGCCGCGTGCCCGCCGTACCACCTGGCGATCGTGGTGGGCGGTACGAGCGCCGAGTACGCGCTGAAGACCGCCAAGTACGCCTCCGCGCACTACCTGGACGAGATCCCGGCGGAGGGCTCGGAACTCGGGCACGGCTTCCGGGACAAGGACCTGGAGCAGAAGGTCTTCGAGCTGACGCAGAAGATCGGGATCGGCGCGCAGTTCGGCGGCAAGTACTTCTGCCACGACGTGCGCGTGGTGCGGCTGCCGCGGCACGGCGCGTCCTGCCCGGTCGCCATCGCGGTGTCCTGCTCCGCGGACCGCCAGGCCGTCGCGAAGATCACCGCCGAGGGTGTCTTCCTGGAGCAGCTGGAGACGGACCCGGCGCGGTTCCTGCCGGAGACGACGGACGAGCACCTCGACGAATCCTCGGACGTGGTGAGGATCGACCTGAACCAGCCGATGGACACGATCCTCGCGGAGCTGACCAAGTACCCGGTCAAGACGCGGCTCTCCCTCACCGGTCCGCTGGTGGTGGCCCGTGACATCGCGCACGCCAAGATCAAGGAGCGGCTGGACGCGGGCGAGGAGATGCCGCAGTACCTGAAGGACCACCCGGTGTACTACGCCGGTCCGGCGAAGACCCCCGAGGGGTACGCCTCCGGTTCCTTCGGGCCGACGACGGCCGGCCGGATGGACTCCTACGTCGAGCAGTTCCAGGCGGCCGGCGGGTCGAAGGTGATGCTGGCCAAGGGCAACCGGAGCAAGCAGGTCACCGACGCGTGCGAGGCGCACGGCGGTTTCTACCTCGGCTCGATCGGCGGACCGGCCGCCCGGCTCGCCCAGGACTGCATCAAGAAGGTCGAGGTCGTCGAGTACGAGGAGCTCGGCATGGAGGCGGTCTGGAAGATCGAGGTCGAGGACTTCCCGGCGTTCGTCGTCGTCGACGACAAGGGCAACGACTTCTTCCAGGACCCGGCTCCGGCTCCGACGTTCACGACGATTCCGGTGCGGGGGCCGGGGCTGGCCTAGTGCGTCCGGTGCGGCGGGGGAGGGATGCCGCCCCCGCCGCCCCTGCCCGTCCCGCCCTTCCAGGGGGTGGGCCCCCTTCGACCGCCCGGTTCGGGGGCTGCCGCCCCCGGACCCCCGCTTCGGCCTGAACGGCCTCGTCCTCAAACGCCGGACGGGCTGAAGAGCGCAGGTCAGTGGGGCATGCAGCCGAACCAGTTCACCGTGTCGCCGTCCGTGGTGTAGCCCATGCATCTGAGGGTTCTGTGCTGCCGCTTCTCGGTGCGGTCGACCGGGCCGTTCAGGTACTCCGTCTTGTGGTGGGGCTCCACGAGGGTGTCGACCTGGATCCGGTACCAGCGGCGGTCGCCGGACGGCAGGGTGCAGCCCTGGGCGGTCACGTTGCGGCTGGGGTCGCCGCTCCAGACAGGGCGTTCGGCGCGGTCGCAGTGGGCTCGGGAGCCTGCGGCGCCCGCCGTGCCGGCTGCCGCGCCCAGCAGGGTCGCCGCGCCTATGGACACCGCTGCGAGGGTGCCGAGCAGACCCTTGGGAGTGAAGTTCATCGAGTGGTCCTCCTGCCAGCCGTGGTGACGGCGGGGAGTCGCCCTGTCACCTTGGGCCGATAGTCACATTTATCCGTGATGTTCGGCCTGGCGGGCGGGGAGGCCGTCCCCCGACCCGGTGACGTCGGTGGTGCCAATGCAGCAGGCGCCGGTCGCGTCCGGAACAACCGCCGTGCCCCGATCGCTGACAGGAACATGAGCGACTACCGCATCGAACACGACTCCATGGGCGAGGTCCGGGTGCCCGCGCACGCCAAGTGGCGGGCCCAGACCCAGCGGGCCGTAGAGAACTTCCCCGTCTCCGGGCAGCGGATCGAACGCGCGCACATCGAGGCGCTGGCCCGGATCAAGGGCGCGGCGGCCAAGGTGAACGCCGAGCTGGGGGTGGTCGACAAGGACATCGCCCGGGCGATCCAGGAGGCGGCCGAGGAGGTCGCCGAGGGGAAGTGGGACGAGCACTTCCCGGTGGACGTGTTCCAGACGGGGTCGGGGACGTCGTCGAACATGAACGCCAACGAGGTGATCGCGACGCTGGCGACCGAGCGGCTGGGGCGGGACGTCCACCCCAACGACCATGTGAACGCCTCGCAGTCCTCCAATGACGTCTTCCCGTCGTCCATCCACGTCGCCGCGACCGCAGCCGTCACCCGGGATCTGGTTCCGGCCCTGGAGCACCTCGCCGACTCGCTCACCAGGAAGTCCGAGGAGTTCGCCGACGTGGTGAAGTCCGGGCGGACGCATCTGATGGATGCGACGCCGGTGACCCTGGGACAGGAGTTCGGGGGGTACGCGGCGCAGGTGCGGTACGGCGTCGAGCGGCTGCGGGCCTCGCTGCCCCGGCTCGCGGAGCTGCCGCTCGGCGGGACGGCGGTCGGGACCGGGATCAACACCCCGCCCGGGTTCTCCGCCGCCGTGATCGAGGAGGTCGCCCGGGTCACCGGGCTGCCGTTGACGGAGGCCCGGAACCACTTCGAGGCGCAGGGCGCCCGGGACGGGATCGTGGAGACGAGCGGGCAGCTGCGGACGATCGCGGTCGGGCTGACGAAGATCGCCAACGATCTGCGGTGGATGTCCTCGGGGCCGCGGACCGGGCTCGCCGAGATCGCGCTGCCGGATCTGCAGCCGGGGTCCTCGATCATGCCGGGGAAGGTCAACCCGGTCATTCCGGAGGCCGTGTTGATGGTGGCCGCCCAGGTCGTCGGGAACGACCAGACGATCGCCGTGGCCGGCGCGGCCGGGAACTTCGAGCTCAACGTGATGCTCCCGGTCATCGGGAAGAACGTGCTGGAGTCCGTGCGGCTGCTGGCCAACGTGTCGCGGCTGCTCGCCGACCGGACCGTGGACGGGATCACCGCGCACCGGGAGCGGGCGCGGGAGTACGCCGAGTCGTCGCCGTCCGTGGTCACCCCGCTCAACAAGTACATCGGGTACGAGGAGGCCGCCAAGGTCGCCAAGAAGTCGCTGGCCGAGCGGAAGACGATCCGCCAGGTCGTCCTGGAGGGCGGGTACGTCGAGCGGGGCGACCTGACCGTCGAGCAGCTGGACGAGGCGCTTGATGTCCTGCGGATGACACGGCCGTAACCGGGTGCGAACGTTTCGCGCCGCCCGGCCAGAACCGTGACGTCCGCCGCAGCGTCGTATGCCTGTGGCACCTAATATCTGTGCATGGCAGACGGTGGAGCGGTGAGACGCGTGATGCGCGGGGAAACGGGCGGTGCGACCGGGAACGGCGCCGGGTCCGGCTTCTGGGCTCCCGGGAGCCAGATCCTGTGGCGGTACCGGGAGAACGCCGGGCACGGCTTCCACATCGCGCGCCCCGTCACCGTCGTCCGGGACGACGAGGAGCTGCTCGTCGTCTGGCTGGCACCCGGCACCGAGTGCGTCAGGCCGGTGCTCGCCGACGGCTCGTCGGTCGGTGAGGAACCGCTGGAGTCCCGCTACACCAAACCCAGGTCCGTCACGCACGGCCACTGGCGCGGCACCGGAGTCCTGAAGCTGGCCCGGCCGGGTGAGCCCTGGTCGGTGTGGCTGTTCTGGGAGCCGGGCTGGCAGTTCAAGAACTGGTACGTCAACCTTGAGCAGCCGCTGGTCCGTTGGGGCGGCGGAGTGGACTCGGAGGACCACTTTCTGGACATCTCCGTGCACCCGGACCGCAGTTGGCGCTGGCTCGACGAGGACGAGTTCGCACAGGCCCAGCGGGACGGGCTGATGGACGCGGAGACGGCCGCGGCGGTGCGGACGGCGGGCCTGGCCGCGGTGGCCGCCGTCGAGGCCTGGGAGCCGCCTTTCTCGGCCGGCTGGCAGCACTGGCGCCCGGACCCGTCCTGGGCGGTACCGTCACTGCCCGAGGACTGGGACCGTACGCCCGCGCACGTGTCCTCATGAGACCCTTGATGCGCCCCCGGTCCACAACCGTAGGATCGTCCTCCGCAAGGAAACGTGAGCACAACTCCCGGCGCATGCGCCGGGCTTGACCGAACGTCACCGAGGGGCGGCAGGACGTGAGCGAGGGGTACGAGGGCAACACCGGCGAGCGGTGCGCGGGCCGCAGATCGTTTGCCGGTGGCACAGGAACAGCCTCCAGCCACGCCGAAATTCCGTTCCTGGGACACGTAATCCGGGTATCGGCACTTCGGCGGGACCACCTGCGCGCCCGGCGCGCAGCCCCGGACGGACGGATTCGACACGCGTGACGGAGCACCCCACCTCCTACGAGCGCCCACAGCCGGGCGCCGACCCCGCGGAGGGCCGCGGGGCGCTCCTGCGTTCCCCGCAGCCGCAGGTGCAGACACAGGGACAACCGCAGCCCTGCCCGCGCGGCGGCACCGCCTTACCGGCACAGGCCCGCGCGGGAGAGACGCCCTCCGGTCCCGGTACCAGCACGTCCAAGGAGCACTCCGTCAACGGCCCCGAGCACGCCCAGCCCACCAGCGCTGAGCCCGATCCGCACCGGCCGCGCCCCGCCCCGGAGGGCATCCCGCCGCAACCCGGCGCCGAGCCGGAGCGGGCGGTGGGCTCCCAGGAGCGCCGTAGCGGACGCGGGCTGCCGCCCGGCCGGCCGATGCCGATGCGGCGGGACGGCGACCGGCTGCGCTTCGTGGGCGCCGCGACCCGCCGGATCGCCCGGGGCATCGACCTGGACGAGATCGTGATGGGGCTGTGCCGGGCGACCGTGCCGACCTTCTCGGACGCGATCCTGGTCTATCTGCGCGACCCGCTGCCGGTCGGCGACGAGCGGCCCGTCGGCCCGGTGGTGCTGCGGCTGCGCCGCACGGACCGGATCCCGGAGGAGCGGGACTCCGACGGTTTTCCGCCGTTGCCCGTCCCGGAGCCGGATCCGGCCGACATCGGCCTGGCCGCGCTCACCGCGGAGCTGTGCGAGGTACGGCCGGGCGGTGCGCTGAACGAGGTGTTGCGGGGCGTACGACCGGTTTTCGCCGACTCCCCCGCGGCCCGTGCCGCCCTCCCCGAACTCCTCGGTGAGGGAAACGAATCGCTCGTCCCCGGTGCCCAGCACGCGATCCTCGCCCCGCTGCGCGGCCGGCGCCGGGTGATCGGCGCGGCCCTGTTCCTGCGCCGCCCGGAGCGGCTGGCGTTCGAGGCCGACGACCTGCTGGTCGCCGCCCAGCTGGCCACGCACAGTGCGCTCGGCATCGACAAGGCGGTGCTGTACGGCCGGGAGGCCTACATCGCCGACGAGCTGCAGCGCACCATGCTGCCCGAGAACCTGCCGAGCGCCACGGGCGTGCGGCTGGCGTCCCGTTACCTTCCGGCCGCCGAGACGGCCCGGGTGGGCGGTGACTGGTACGACGCGATCCCGCTGCCCGGGAGCCGGGTGGCGCTGGTCGTGGGTGACGTCATGGGCCACTCCATGACCTCGGCGGCCATCATGGGCCAGCTCCGGACGACCGCGCAGACACTGGCGGGCCTCGACCTGCCGCCGCAGGAGGTCCTGCACCACCTGGACGAGCAGGCCCAGCGGCTGGGCAGCGACCGGATGGCGACCTGCCTGTACGCCGTCTACGACCCGGTCTCGCACCGCATCACCATCGCCAACGCCGGGCATCCGCCGCCGGTGCTGCTGCACCTGGGCGGCCACGCCGAGGTGCTGCGGGTGCCGGCCGGGGCGCCGATCGGCGTCGGCGGGGTCGACTTCGAGGCGGTGGAGCTGGACGCGCCGGCCGGGGCGACGCTGCTGCTGTACACCGACGGGCTGGTGGAGTCCCGGCTGCGGGACGTGTGGACCGGCATAGAGCAGCTGCGCGAGAAGCTCGCCGCTACGGCGCAGTTGACGGGACCGGACCATCCGCCGCCCCTTGAGGCGCTGTGCGACGAGGTGCTCGACATGCTCGGGCCGGGTGACCGCGACGACGACATCGCGCTGCTCGCGGCCCGGTTCGACGGGATCGCGCCGAGCGACGTCGCGTACTGGTTCCTGGAGCCGGAGGACGCGGCGCCGGGGCGTGCCCGGCGGCTGGCGCGCCGGGCGCTGGCCCGCTGGGGGCTCGAGGAACTCACCGACTCCGTGGAGCTGCTGGTCAGCGAGGTCGTCACGAACGCGGTGCGGTACGCGTCGCGGCCGGTGACGTTGCGGTTGCTGCGGACGGATGTGCTGCGGTGCGAGGTCGGCGACGACGTGCCCCAGCTGCCGCGGCTGCGGCAGGCCCGGGCGACGGACGAGGGCGGCCGGGGGCTGTACCTGGTGAACCGGCTGGCCCGGCGGTGGGGGGCGACGCGGTTGAGCACCGGGAAGGTCGTGTGGTTCGAGCTGAACCGCTGAGAGACGCCGAACGGCCCTGCCCCGCACGTGAGTGCGGGGCAGGGCCGTTCACATGCCGTACTTCAGGTTTCCGTCACGCGTAGCGCGCGGCGCGGCGCCTTCGGGACGGCTGGGTCATGTCGACCAGGACGCCCGCTCCCCGGCCGGGGGTCTCCTCCCAGGAGCGGATCTTGGCGGCGACCCGGGCCAGGCGTGGATCTCCCGGGCGGACCGCCACGTAGAACAGGCCCTCGCTGGGACGACGGTCGTCGCCGCCCCAGCGGACTACGCCCTCGGTGTCGGCGATGATGTCGCGGATGATCAGTTGCCGGCCGGCCGTGAAGGCGCCCCGGGCACCCGGCGGGTAGGAGCCCGGCCGGATCGCCACGGCCGTGCCGGACGCCCGGTTCGACTCGGGAAGCCGGCTGTCGCGGATGTCCGTGGGCGGTAGCCAGCCCTCGACCGGACGGGGTTCGCCCTGGGTGCCGAGGGCGTCGATCTCGTAGTGGAAACGGCGGACCACATGGACGAGCACGGTCCGCACGTCCCCGGCGCGCAGGGCGACGGTGAGCGGGCCGGGGGTGCCCTGGATGCCGTAGGTCCAGATCGAGCCGTTCGCGTCGGTCTCGTTCTCCATCTCCCATCCGTTCACGGACGGGCGGCTCGTCAGCAGGCGGCGGCGCCGGGCCTGTTGACGGCTCAGCGCCTCCTTCAGCTTGTCGTTCCTCAGGGGTGTGGGCCCGGCCTGGGGTACGGCGGCTGCCGGGGCGGCGGTCAGTCCGGTGCCGGCCAGGCTCGCGGCGGCGGTGACACCGGCCACCGCGGTGAGGGCGTGTCTGCGGGTCGGGACGGTGTGGCTCAAAGGGTCGGCCTTTCTTCCGTCTTGGCCGTTCGCTGCCTGCGGTGGAGCACGGCGGCGGTGATCGCGCAGGCCAGGGCCAGCAGCAGCAGGACGGCGAGGGAGGGATTGAGGTAGCCGGGGACCACGACGGTGTAGCTGCGGTCGGCGTCCGTGCGGCAGACGAGCCGCAGGGGGACGAAGTCGCCGTGGAACGCGGCCACCCGAACCCCCTCGGCCTTCTTCGCGCACTCGTTGCCGATCTCCTGCCGTTCCAGGAAGACGAGATGGAGGCACCCCCAGAGGTAGAGGGCGAGCGACCCGGTCACCGCTGTCAGGGACATTTCGCGCCACACGGTGGGCGGGGTGCGGGAACCGAGGTTCTGTCTCGTCAGCCGGGAGGCCAGGTACCCGGCGAGGCCGAGCAGGGCCGCCAGGCCTGTGAACAGGACCGTGACGAGCACGGTGAAGTCCGGTGCCTGGTACGGGTCGGACATCGGCATGAGGGCTATGACTCCCTGATGACTCGGTTGTACTTCTCGAAGATCGCGTACAGCGGCATGCGGAGCGTCGCGTCGGAGAACGCCGGTTCCTCCGGGCCCTGGTAGCGGCGCAGGACTTCGTAGATCTCCGTGTCGGTGTAGTCGAGTGCGGGACGCCTGACGGGGGTCTCCGCCACGTCGCCCGCCTTGCCGTCCGCGGACCAGATGTGGACGTGGGCCACGGTACGGACGTTGAACGCGTGGTCCTCCAGCAGCCGCAGCCACATCGTGTAGCGGTCGGCGTCGGGGCTGGGCCGCACGTCGGTGGGATCGAGGATCGTTCCGTCGACGAGACCGGAGCGGATGGAGTTGTTCCACGCCAGAATCCCGATACGGCCCTGGATCTGCCCGATTCCGATACTGCTGTCCTGGGCCCTTTGCACACCCGGGATGCCCTCGGCCCAGTCGGGGAGGATGCCGGAGTAGTAGAGGCCGACACCCGCGTCCACGAAGACGTCCTCGGAACCGTAGTGGCAGAACTCCCAGAAGGCGGAGGTCTGGATGAGGGCCTTGCGCATCCGGTACCGGCGGGCGGTCGCCGTGATCACGTCGTCGAGCTGGATGACCGTCTCCAGGCACTGCAGACGTGTGTAGATGTTGTTGGTGCCCTCGCCTCTGCCGATGGAGGCCATGTAGCCGGTGGCTTCCTGCGCCAGCCCGTCCCAGTAGGCCAGGCTGAAGCCGATGTCCTGCTTCTGCGCCGGGGCCGGGTCGAAGTCGCCCTGGCCGGTGTCACGTCCGGAGGCGATGTTGTTGTCGATCTCGATCGCGCCGTCGCCGGAACCGACCGTCTTGGTGACGATCTGGTCGAAGGCCCAGTTCTCCGGGAGCGTGTACCCCAGGTTGCCGGAGAAGCCGGACGACATGTCGGACACGAAACTCGTCTCCGCGTATCCGGCGGCGAAGACGCGGGAACACACGTTGCGCGGACCGTAGATGCCGATCCGGTACGGGTTGCCCATCCGGTCCATGCGCGCCTTGATGTTGGCGAAGTACGGCAGGACGAAGGCGGTGACCTCGTCGTCGACCGCGTCGTAGTCGACCGCGAAGTAGATCCGCGACCCGTACTTGAAGCCGTGTTCCTCGGCCTTGTACGCGGCGTTCAGGCAGTCCGTGACGCCCTGTGCGGGACTGTAGTAGTCGGCCGACCTGGCGAACGTCTGGTAGATCGGGAAGCAGCGCAGCCCGTACTGCTTGATGGTGTCCAGCTCACCCGGCTGGATCTCCTTCTCCGGAAGGGAGGTGGTGGAGGGGTTGTACAGATACCGGCCGATGTACTTGTAGCCGGCGTTCTTCAGCGCCTGCGCGCGAGCGGGGGTGATCTTCGTGACGCCGTCGCAGGCTTCTCCCACGCGCGTCTGGTCACCGTAGGAGACCAGCAGGGACGCCCAGGTCTGGAAGTCGCCGTTTCCGCTGACGGGAAGCCGCGCGAAGGACTGGAACACCTCGACCCCGGCCTGCACCTCCCCGGTGAAGTTCCCGAACGGCACGGCGCGCTTGTTGAGGATCATGGCCGCGGTGAACAGGAGCGCCCAGGTGCCGGTGGTGCCCACGGTGACGGTGTGGGACTTCAGGCCGGTCTGGGTGGCGGGGCCGAAGACGCCGTTGGCGGTGCCGTCGGCCATACCGAGCTCGTACTGGATGGCGTACAGCAGGGATTTGGCGACGTCGCGGGAGTGGTGGCCGTCGCAGGGGATGATGAAGAAGTCCTGCCGGCCCACGTAACGGCCGTTCATCCACTGCTGGATGCCGCGGATCGTGTCGGAGCCGCTGTTGACGGTGACGTAGGCGTCCATGTTGAGCAGGCCCTTGAAGACCTTCGGCTCAAGGCTGCCGCCCGGGTACGCGCCGTCGACGCCCATGTTCGCCTTCAGCCCCGACACGGCCGCCGCGACCCGGTCGCTGTACAGGCCGTCGATGCTGCCGCCGTCGTAGCCCTTGCAGTACAGGGCCGACTGGATGATGCGGCAGAAGTCGCCCGACGGAACGGTGGACGCGTTCAGCTTCGGGTACTTGGACTGGAGCGTCGAGAGCGTGGTGGGCCCGAAGGTGTTCGACAGGGTCGTGATGCCGAGTTCGTACTGCAGAGCGCGCGTGAGCGCGTACATCGTGTTCCAGCCGGTGTTCCCGTCCTCGGTGACGGTCATGCCGATCCGGCTGCCGTAGACCTGGTTGACGAACCGCTGGGCTCTGAGCACCATTTCATCGGCCACGGAAGTCCCCCTCGTGCCCGCTCGCGGAAAATAACACCCTGTCGGCGTTTTCTTTTCCGCCGGCTACCACTTGGTGCTGCACTTCAGCGGATACAGGTCGGCGTCGAACCGGATGCAGACCCGGTAGTAGTACGTCGAACCGCCGAGCATGTTCGACCAGTCGGACTTTCCATAGCCGGGCGTGGTGACGGAAAGCGACCTGATGAGAGTTCCGGCGGCGTTGTACTTCTCGATCGTGGCGTACGAGGTGTACACCGACGGGGTCGCGTTGTTCTCGACGCGCACCCACCCCGCCAGGCAGTCGGTCGACCAGCGGAGTTCCGCGACCCGGTTCTCGTTGGTGACCGTTCGCTCCGTGATGACGTTGGAGTCGCAGCCGTAGGTGACCGGCCCCTTGTTGTCACAGCCGGTCCCGGAACAGCCCGCGGCGTACGAGGTGCCCGCGAGCGGAATCATGGTGGCCGCCATGGCCGCGGCGGAAACCAACGCCGCCCTCACCGAATTTCTGCGCATAACACAGCCCCCTTCGGTTCGTCAGGAGTATTCGACGCGACAAAGCGGCCTTTACGGCCGCCTTGCCTGTTCTTTACTGATCCTAGGCAGCACTCCATGTCATGTCCACGGCTTTTTTTGTCCGTAATGTGCGGTCCCGGAAAGACCGAAGGGCGCCCAGCCGGTGCTGGACGCCCTTTCCGTCGTGCTCGGTGCTGTCGTCGGCCTACTGGTCGAGTTGGTCGAGCGGTTGGTCCGTGTTCCCGTCGCCCGGAGTCGTCGGCGTGTCCGTCGGCGTCTGCGAGGGCGTCTGGGACGGGGTCTGCGACGGCGTCTGGGACGGCGTCTGGGACGGGGTCTGCGACGGGGTCGCCGACTTCGTCGGGGTCGAGCTCGGGGTCTGCGACGGGGTCTCGGACGGGGTGAGGGTGGGGGTCGGCGTCTTGGACGGCTTGACGGCTGCGCCCAGCTTGGTGTCCAGGTCGAACTTGGCCTTCTTCGTGACGCCGAAGGTGTACGCCGCCCAGATCTGCGCCGGGTAACCGCCACCGTTGATACGGCCGGTGCCGGGGATCAGGCCCGTGGCGCCGGTCAGCGGGACCTGGTTGTGGGTCTTGGCGTCCTCGCCGAACAGCCCGACCGAGGTGACCAGGTCCGGCGTGTAACCGGTGAACCAGGCCGACCTGTTGTAGTCGGACGTACCCGTCTTGCCGGCCACCTGCTGGCCCTTGCGCAGCGGGTTCTGGGCCACCGACACCTTGGCCGTACCGTCGTCGACCACACCGGTCAGGACCGACGTCACCTGGTCGGCCGCCTCACGGCTGATCACCTGTTCACCGATCGGGTCCGGCAGGTCGACCTTGCGGCCGGTCTTCTCCGCGGACGCGAGGATCGACGGGGTGACCTTCTGGCCGTGGTTGTCGAGGGTGGCGTACACCGAGGCCATCTCCAGCGGGCTCGCGCCCATGGTGCCCAGGGTCATCGCGGGCACCGCCTGCAGGCTCTCGGTGTCCAGGCCGAGGTCGTCGGCGGTCTGCAGCACGTTCTTCATGCCGACGTCGACGCCCATCTGCGCGAACACCGAGTTGACGGACTTGTTCATCGCCGTCTGCACGGTGATGTTGCCGTAGTCCGCGTCGTCCTCGTTCGGCGGGGAGAAGGCGATGTCGCTGCCCTTGACCGCACGGCCGCTGGTGCCGTCGTAGATCGCGTTGGCGTTGATGTCCTTGCCGTCCTGCGTCTTGGCGTCCCGGTCGAGCGCGGAGGCGAGGATGATCGGCTTGAAGGTGGACGCGGGCTGGTAGTCGGCGCGGGTGGCGTTGTTCGTGTAGTGCTTGTAGTAGTCGACGCCGCCGTACAGGGCGAGGATCTTGCCGGTCTTGGGGTCGACGGAGACGGCACCGGCCTGGACGTTCTTGTCGACCTTGCGCTTCTTGCCGTCCAGCTTGCTGGTGAGCTGGCTCTTGACGGCCGCTTCCAGCTTCGTCTGCTTCTTCGGGTCGATGTTCAGGGTGATCGTCCAGCCCTGGTCGACGACCTGGGCCTCCGCCTCGGAGCGGGTGAGGCCCTGCGACTTCATCAGCTGGTTCTCCAGCTGGGTGTTGGCCAGGTCGACCAGGTAGCCCTTCTGGCCCTCCAGACCGGACGCGGCCTTCGGCTCCTTGGGGATCGGGAACTTCATGGCGTCACGCTTGGACTTGTCCAGCCACTTCTGGCCGACCATGTTGTCCAGGACGTAGTTCCAGCGCTCCTGCACCAGCTTCTTGCCGACGGGCCCCGCCACCGCCCAGTCGTACTGGCTGGGCGCCTGGAGCAGCGCGGCCAGATAGGCGCCCTGCTGGACGGAGAGCTTGTCGGCGTCGACGCGGTAGTAGGCCTGGGCGGCGGCCTGGATGCCGTAGGCGCCGCGGCCGTAGTAGCTGGTGTTGATGTAGCCAGCGAGGATGTCGTCCTTGGACTTCTCGCGGTCCACCTTCAGCGAGATGACCAGTTCCTTCAGCTTGCGGGTGACGGTCTGGTCCTGGTCGAGGTAGTAGTTCTTGACGTACTGCTGGGTGATGGTCGACCCGCCCTGGGTGCCGCGGCCCCTCGCGGTGTTGTAGAGGCCGCGGGCCATGCCCTTGAGGTCGATGCCGTTGTCGTTGTAGAAGGTCTTGTTCTCCGCCGCGACGAAGGTGTGCTGGACCTCCTTGGGGACCTTGGAGAGGTCCACGATCTCGCGGTTGACGGTGCCCTTGCGGGCCAGGACCGAGCCGTCGCTGTACTTGTAGACGTTGCTCTGCGTCTGCGCGAGCGCGTTGCCCTCGGGGATGCTCACCATCATGTACAGCGCGATGAAGGAGCCGATGCCCAGCAGGCAGACGGTGAAGAACGCGCCGAGCATCTTCTTCCAGGTGAACAGCCTGCGTATGCGGCCCTTGGCAGGCTTGCCCGGCGTACCGGGTTTGCCGGGCGGACCGGGCTTGCCCGGCTTCCTGGAGGCGGCGCGGCGGCGCTCGGCGCGGGTGGCGCCCTCGGCCGCCGGGGCGGCCGGGGACTCGACCACCGTCGTGGTCCCGCCCTCCGCCGTGATCTCGGGCTCGACCTGCTCGGACGTGCGGTTCCGCGGCGCGGCGCGGCGGCCGCCACGCTGTCGCGCTCTTCTCTCGTCCGCTCGTCCCATGAGTCCGTCTGCTCCGCTTCGTCTCGGCTGTCACACGTGTGTACGGGTGTCACACAAGTACGTGGCTCAGGTCAGTCCAGAAAACTAACACCGCTCGCTATGACAAAGGACGCACGATCTGCCCTTTTTCGGACGTGACAATCAGCACCCCCACCCAACGGAACCGACGAGCGGAGCAGGCGGAGGGTTGCCGGGCGCCGTCAAGTGATACCACTTGGATACGTCCGAGCAGGGTTCGAACAGGACGAAGACGGCCGGAACCACCGCGGCAGGCTCCGGGCGCGCTCCTCCGCCTGCGCTCAGGCCAGTTCCTCCTCGAACCCCTGCCGCCAGGACGGGTACCGCAGTTCCCAGCCGAGCTCCCGCTTCGCCTTGGCGTTGGAGAAGCCGCGGCCCTGGGTCATGACGACGACCGCCTGTTCGCCGGCCAGGAGACGGGCCAGCCAGACCGGCACCCGCAGCGGGCGCCGCGCGCCGGCGCACCGGGCGAGATGCGGCAGCCATGCGGCGGCCGGCGCCGGTTCGTCGTCGACGATGTTGAAGACGCCCCGCGCCTTCTGTTCGACGGCCAGCACGGTGGCGCTCGCCGCGTCGTCGAGGTGGATCCAGCTGCTGTGGCCGGTGGCACGGCCGACCAGGGGGTACTGGCGCCTGCGGACCAGCTCCACCTGGTCGTCGATGGCGCCGGGGCCGTAGAACGCGCCGTAGCGCAGGGCCGCACCCCCCGCACCGAGCACCGCGTCCTCCAGGTGGCGCAGGGCCAGCATGCCGCCGTGCGCGGGCGTTCCCGGCATCAGGTCCAGCGGGTCCTCCTCCGTCTTCACCCAGCCGCCCTCGCGGACGCCGTTCCAGCTGCCGTGGCTCTGCGCGACGACATGGGGGACACCGGTCGCCTCGGCGGCGGCGAGCAGGTGGTCCGTGCCCTCGGTGCGCAGCCGGTTGGTGAGGGCGAACCAGCGGTCGGGGTGCCGGATGTCCGGCTTGCCGGCGTGCGCCGGGGAGATCGCGGTCAGCTGATGGACGATCACGTCCGGGCGGGCCCCGGCCACCGCCGCGCCGACCGACAGCGCGTCCAGGCCGTCCATGACGACCCCGTCCGCGCCCAGTTCCCTCAGCAGTCCCAGCTTGGCCGCGCTCGTCGTCGTAGCCGTCACCCGGTGCCCCCGCGCCACCAGTCGCGGCACCAGCCGCCGTCCCAGAACCCCGCTGCCACCCGCCACGAACACCCGCACGGTCATCACCTTCCTGGTCCGTTCCGGAGCCGTGGACCGACTCCCGGACCGGAGACGAGACAGACCCGCGCCGCTGTGACATCGCGCTGTCGCACAACCGTGACAAACGGCTCCCACGTGCGCGTTCGCACACCCCGCCATGATCTACACACTCGGCGTATACATGCGGCGTATACACCGTGTGTAGAGTGCTCGCCATGTCCATCGGTCACACTCTTTTGGGGCTCCTGGAGTCCGGCCCGCGCCACGGTTACGACCTGAAGCGGGCCTTCGACGAGAAGTTCGGTCACGACCGGCCGCTGCACTACGGCCAGGTCTACTCGACGATGTCCCGGCTGCTGAAGAACGGGCTCGTGGAAGTCGACGGCATCGAGGCGGGCGGCGGACCCGAGCGGAAGCGGTACGCCATCACCGACGCCGGGGTCACCGATGTCGAGCAGTGGCTGGCGACTCCGGAGAAGCCGGCCGAGTACCTCCAGTCGACGCTGTACACCAAGGTCGTGCTCGCGCTGCTGACGCACCGCGACGCCGGCGAGATCCTCGACGGCCAGCGCTCCGAGCACCTGCGCAGCATGCGCATCCTCACCGACCGCAAGCGCCACGGCGACCTCGCCGACCAGCTCGTCTGCGACCACGCGCTCTTCCACCTGGAGGCGGACCTGCGCTGGCTGGAGCTGACCGCGGCCCGGCTCGACAAGCTCCGGGCGGAGGTGGCCGCGTGAACGCCGCCGCCGCTCCGGCCGGTTCGCTGCTCACCGCCGAGGGTCTGCGCAAGGCCTACGGCCCGACCCTCGCCCTCGACGGGGCCGGGTTCTCCATACACCCGGGCGAGGTCGTCGCAGTGATGGGTCCCTCGGGGTCCGGCAAGTCGACGCTGCTGCACTGCCTCGCCGGGATCGTGCCGCCCGACGCCGGGTCGATCATGTACGCCGGGCGGGAGATGGCGACCATGAGCGACGCCGAGCGCAGCGCGCTGCGGCGCAGCGAGTTCGGGTTCGTCTTCCAGTTCGGCCAGCTGGTGCCCGAGCTGACCTGCGTGGAGAACGTCGCGCTGCCGCTGCGGCTGAACGGCACGTCCCGCAAGGAGGCCGAGAAGACCGCGCTCGGCTGGATGCAGCGCCTGGAGGTCGACGACCTCGCGAAGAAGCGGCCCGGCGAGGTCTCCGGCGGGCAGGGGCAGCGGGTCGCGGTGGCGCGCTCGCTGGTGACCGGGCCGCGGGTGCTGTTCGCGGACGAGCCGACCGGCGCGCTCGACTCGCTCAACGGCGAGCGGGTGATGGAGCTGCTGACGGACGCCGCCCGGTCCACCAACGCGGCCGTCGTCCTCGTCACGCACGAGGCGCGGGTGGCCGCCTACTCCGACCGCGAGATCGTCGTACGGGACGGGAAGTCCCGGGACATGGAGCGGGCGGTATGAACGCCAGGCAGTGGTCCAGGGATCTGGCCATGGGGGTCCGGTTCGCCTTCGGGGGCGGACGCGAGGGCTGGTTCCGGGCCGCGATGACGGCGGTGGGCGTGGGCCTGGGGGTGGCTCTGCTGCTGCTCACCACGGCCATCCCGAGCGCGCTGACCGTGCGCCACCAGCGCGACGTGGCGCGGGCGGACTACACGTACGTCTTCGGCAAGCCCATGAAGGCCGGCGAGAAGACGTTCGTCGTCGCGGACATCGAGACCCCCTACCGGGGCAACGACATCCGCGGCCGGATCGTCCAGCGGGAGGGCGCGAAGGCGCCGGTGCCGCCCGGGCTCACCGCGTATCCGGCGCCCGGCGAGATGGCCGTCTCGCCCGCGCTGAAGCGGCTGCTCGACTCCCCCGACGGGGCCCTCCTGCGGGCCCGGCTGCCGTACCGGATCACCGCCACCATCGCGGAGAGCGGGCTGACCGGCTCGCAGGAGCTCGCCTACTACGCGGGCTCCGCCGACCTCGCCGCCCACATCCACCCGCCGGACGTGGCCCGGATCGACCACTTCGGCAGCCCCCGGTCCCCGGACGAGGAGTCCGACCCGGTCCTCACCCTGCTCGTCCTCGTGGTGTTCGTGGTGCTGCTGATGCCGGTCGCCGTGTTCGTCGCGGCCGCCGTCCGCTTCGGCGGCGAGCGCCGCGACCGGCGGCTGGCCGCACTGCGGCTGGTCGGCTCCGACGGCCGGATGGTACGGCGGATCGCGGCCGGCGAGGCGATGGCGGGCGCGCTCCTCGGACTCGTCCTCGGCGTCGGCTTCTTCCTGGCCGGCCGTCAGTTCGCGGGCAGCGTCGAGGTGTTCGGCATCAGCGTGTTCCCGAGCTATCTCAACCCCTCCCCCGTGCTGGCCGCGCTGGTGGCGGTCACCGTCCCGGCGGCGGCCGTGCTGGTGACCCTGTTCACGCTGCGCGGGGTGGTCATCGAGCCGCTCGGCGTGGTGCGTACGGCGAAGCCCGCCCGCCGCCGGCTGTGGTGGCGGCTGCTGCTCCCGGTGGCCGGCCTGGCGGCGCTCTACCCGATGATCGGGCAGGGCCGCGGCGACGGCGACTTCAACCAGTACCTGGTGACCGGCGGCGTCCTGCTCCTCCTGGTCGGCGTCACGGCGCTGCTGCCGTGGGTCGTGGAGACGGTCGTCGGCCGGCTCGGCCGGGGCGCGGTGGCCTGGCAACTGGCCGTCCGGAGGCTGCAGTTGAGCAGCGGTACGGCGGCCCGCATGGTCAACGGCATCGCGGTGGCGGTGGCCGGGGCGATCGCGCTCCAGATGGTCTTCGCCGGTGTCGAGGCGGACTACACCAAGGTGACCGCCAACGACCTGAACCGCGCCCAGATGTCGATCCAGGTTCCGGACGGCGTCTCGGTGCCCGAGGTCGCCCGGGCCATGACCGCCACCAAGGGGGTGCGGAAGGTGGTGTCGATCGCCGACGGCCAGGCCGGCGACCTGAAGAAGGACCCGAGCCAGACCACCCAGGTGAGCGTGGGCAGTTGCGCCTCGCTGCGGGAGATCGCCACCCTGCCGTCCTGCCACGACGGCGACGCCTTCGCGCTGAAGGGGTCCGACAGCGACTCCGAGACCGCGAAGCTGCTGGCGACCGGGGAGAAGCACGGCCGGACGCTGTACCTCAACCCCTCCTACACCGGCGACACCGAGGGCTCCCCGAGCCGCTGGGAGGTGCCGGCGGGGCTGAAGCAGGCGCAGACCCGCGAGGACCCCACCGGCTACAAGCGCGGCGGCCTCCTGCTCACCCCGGGCGCGCTGCCGGCCGGCGCCGACACGGCGGTGCAGGGCGTGGTCTACCTGTCCATCGACTCCGCGGTGCGTGACGTCAACGAGTACGTGATCAACACGGCGGTCCGGATCGACCCGCTGATGCACGCGGAGGCGCTGACCCGGTTCGAGCGGGACGGCCAGTTCGAGTCCATCCGCACCGGGCTGTTCGTGGGCGCGGCCGCCGTCCTGGCGCTGATCGGGGCGAGTCTGCTGGTCGGCCAGCTGGAGCAGTTGCGCGAACGCAAGAAGCTGCTGTCGGCCCTGGTCGCCTTCGGCACCCGGCGCCGCACGCTGAGCCTGTCGGTGCTGTGGCAGGCGGCCATCCCGGTCGGGCTGGGCCTGGCGCTGGCCGGCGTGGTGGGGCTGACGCTGGGCACGGTGCTGCTGCGGATGGTCGGCTCCACGGTGCGCGTGGACTGGCCGGGCGTGCTGGCGATGACCGGCTTCGGCGCGGCGGTCGTCCTGGCCGTGACCCTGCTGAGCCTGCCGCCCCTGCTGCGGCTGATGCGCCCGGACGGCCTGCGCACCGAATAGGCCGAACGACAGGTGTCAGGAACCGGCGCCGAGGACCCGGACGGGCAGCGGCCGCAGCGCCTCGCGCAACGCGGCCGCCAGCTCCCGGTACTCGGCGCCGCGCGCTGCCCCCGCGCGCATCGCGAGGGCGACCCGGCGGCTCGGCGCGGGCTCCGCGAAGGAACCGGTGAGAAGCTGCTCGCTGCGGCTGGTCTCGACCTTCACGGCGGTGTGCGGGACGGGCTGGAGTCTATGGCTGAGCGCCCTCTTCAAGCGCGGGACGGGCTGGAGAGCGTGGCTGAGCGACGTCGTCAGGCGTGGGACGGGTCGAAGAATGCGGCTGGGCAGCCCCGTCCGGCGCCGGACGGGTCGAAGATTGCGGCTGGGCAGCGTCGTCGGGCGTCGGGCGGGTCGGTTGCGGGGAGTGGTCGTCTTCGCCGGGTGCCGGGCCGGGCGGTTCCGGGGACTGGGCGTCCTCGTCGGGCTCGGTGCCTCCGTAGCGTTCCTGTGAGTACCGGTGGAGATAGCTGACCACCGTGTTGGTCACCGCCACCAGTGGCACCGCCACCACCGCGCCGCCCAGACCCGCCACCAGGCTGCCGGCCGTGACCGAGAGGACCACGGCGAGGGGGTGGACGCGGACCGCGCGGCCCAGGATGAACGGCTGCAGGATGTGGCCCTCGATCTGCTGGACCGCGAGGACGACGGCCAGGGTCAGCACCGCGGTGACGACGCCCTGGGTGACCAGTGCCACGATCACCGCCAGCGCGCCGGAGGCGACGGCTCCCACCAGGGGGATGAACGAGAACAGGAAGATGAAGACGGCCAGCGGCACGGCCATCGGGACATGCAGGAAGTAGATGCCGATGCCGATGAAGATGGCGTCGATGAGGGCGACGAGGACCGTGCCCCGGACGTAGGCGGTGAGGGTGCGCCAGGCGCGCGGGCCGGCCCCGGCCACTCCTTCGCGGGCCGCGGCGGGGACCAGCTTCAGGAACCACTGCCAGATGCGGTCGCCGTCGTACAGCAGGAAGAGCGTCGAGAAGAAGACCAGCAGGATGCCGGTGAGGGCCTCCACGACGACCTGGACGCCCTCCAGGCCGAACGAGGTGATCTCGTCGGTGTTGGCGCCGATCGCCTCGCGGAGGTTCTTGGCGATCTGGTTGATCTGCTTGTCGGTGACGTGGAAGGGGCTCTTCAGCAGCCAGTTGCGCAGGTCGTCGATGCCGCTCTGGATCTGGTCGGAGAGGGTGTCGATGTTCTCCATGACCTGCCAGGTCACGAACCAGCCCATCAGGCCGATCACCACGAAGCCGGAGATGGCGGTGAGCGCGGTGGCGGGGCCGCGCGGGACGCCGTAGCGGCGCAGGCGGGCGACCGTGGGCTGCAGCAGGGCGGTGATCAGCAGGGCGACGACGAAGGCGAAGACGACCAGTTGTACGGAGCTGATGACCCGCATCAGGATCCAGACCGCGCCGGCCAGCACCAGCAGCCGCCAGCCGACCTCGGCGGCGACGCGCACCCCCCACGGGACAGCCGTCACCGGGTCGGGACGCGGCACCGGCTTCCGGACGGGCGCGGGGGCCTGCGGAGCCGGGGTGGGGGCAGGGGCCGGGGCCGGGGCGGGCGCCGGAACGGACACGACCGGAGCGGGCGGCTCCGGCTCGGCGTGCTCCCGCTCCACCTCGGCCCGGCGCTCGTCCAACCGCTCGCCCATCTCGGTCAGTCCAGCACCGATGCGGCCGAGCCACCCAGGCACGCGCGACATGATCCGCCCTCTCCCCACCACTCCCCCCTGGAGTCGTCCGCAACGACCGTACAGGGCAACAGCCCCTCCCCCTAGGACGGGGAGGGGCTGTGGAAGGTTGAGAGAGGCTCAGCGCCCCGTAGGGGCGCGGCGAACCCCGGCGGAACGCCTAGTACCAGTGGTTCGCCTGCCAGAACGACCAGGCCTCACAAGGGCTGCCGTACCGGGAGTTCATGTAGTTGAGGCCCCACTTGATCTGCGTGGCCGGGTTGGTCTGCCAGTCGGCGCCCACGGAGGACATCTTGGAGCCGGGCAGGGCCTGGAAGAGGCCGTAGGCTCCGGAGGAGGCGTTGACCGCCCGGTAGTTCCAGCTGGACTCGTGGTCCACGATGTTGCTGAAGCACTGGTACTGGCCGCTGGCCACCATCTGCTGAGCCATCGCCTGGATCTGCGCCACGGTGTACGAGCTCTGGACCGGGAAGCTGGCGGAGGAACGGCTGGCCGCTTCCTTCGCCTCGGCGCGCTCCTTGGCTTCCTTCGCCGCCTTCTCGGCCTCGGCCTTCTTGGCCTCGGCGGTCTTGGCTGCGGCCACCCGGGCGGCCTGCTCGGCGTCCTTCTTGGCGCTCGCGTCCGCCTGGATCGCCACGGCGTCGGCCTGCTGCGTCAGGGACGCGGTCTGCACCTGGGCCTGCTCACCCGCGGGCAGATCCGCGAGGAGCGTGGTGTCGGCTGCCGTAGCCTCGGCGTCGTTGTTCGGCTGGGCAACACTGCCCGAGGCCACACCCACGACGCTTCCGACGGCGGTGACCGCGGTGGCCGAGGCCACTGCGAATCCCCGGACCGAGATCCGGCTCACACGGTTTCCTTCCAGCATCGCCCGCTTCGGTGACCCTGGCGGACGCAATCTTGCCCCCGACACTGGTCTCCTCACTACTGGGTCACGGGAGACACGGGCCCGGTGGGCAACTCCTGGGAGGGAGCGCCGCGTGGTGCTCGGGCGGCATACGACGTCGCTATGGAATTAGCAGTGATGCTTCTGTTGTTCCGTACCGCTGGGGGTACGGGTGTGTCGTATGCGGGGCCTGACAGGAGTGAGACTCTGCCGTAACCCGACGCCGGGTGGCAATTCAGAGTTGCGTGTGAAAGCTCACATCCGGTTTCTCCCAAGGGATTCCAGGAAACCGCCACACGCGAAGGCGCCGCCCGGCTAGGCTCGGGGCCTTTGCCGGACGGCGCCAACGGATGGGCAATCAGCCCAAGTTGGACACAGGGATCAGATGGCTCAGATGTGCCCGTCCTCCAGCATTTCGGTCACAAGGGCGGCGATCTGGGACCTCTCGGACCGGGTGAGGGTGACATGCGCGAACAGCGGATGCCCCTTCAGCTTCTCCACGACGGCGACCACACCGTCGTAACGCCCGACGCGCAGATTGTCCCTTTGCGCCACGTCGTGGGTCAGAACCACCCGTGAATTCGCGCCGATCCGGGACAGAACGGTCAGCAGGACGTTCCGTTCCAGCGACTGCGCCTCGTCCACGATCACGAACGCGTCGTGCAGGGAGCGGCCGCGGATGTGGGTGAGCGGCAGCACCTCCAGCATCCCGCGGGCGGTGACCTCCTCGATGACCTCGCGGCTGGTGACCGCGGAGAGGGTGTCGAAGACCGCCTGCGCCCAGGGGCTCATCTTCTCCGACTCGGAGCCGGGCAGATAGCCCAGCTCCTGCCCGCCGACCGCGTACAGCGGACGGAAGACCATCACCTTCTTGTGCTGGCGGCGCTCCAGGACCGCCTCCAGGCCCGCGCACAGCGCCAGCGCCGACTTGCCGGTGCCGGCCCGGCCGCCCATCGACACGATCCCGACGTCCGGGTCGAGCAGCAGGTCGAGCGCGATGCGCTGCTCGGCACTGCGGCCCTTGATGCCGAACGCCTCACGGTCGCCGCGCACCACACGGACGTTGCCCTCGGCCGTCACCCGGCCGAGCGCCTTGCCGCGCTCCGACTGGATGGTCAGGCCGGTGTGCACGGGGAGGTCGGAGACCTCCGGGACGTACACGTGACCTTCCTCGAAGAGGATGTCCACCTGCTCGCCGGACAGGGTCAGTTCGGACATTCCGGTCCAGCCGGAGGAGTCCGTGATGGCGAGTTCGGCGCGGTACTCCTCGGCGAGGAGACCGACCGACGAGGCCTTGATCCTGAGCGGCAGGTCCTTGGAGACGACGGTGACGTCGTATCCCTCGGCCTGCAGGTTGCGGGCGACCGCGAGGATGCGGGAGTCGTTGTCCCCCAGGCGGTAGCCGCTGGGCAGCACGCTGGGGTCCGAGTGATTGAGCTCGACACGGATCGTGCCACCGAGTTCCCCGATCGGGATCGGGGCGTCCAGACGGCCGTGCCGGACCCGGTAGTCGTCGAGCAGGCGCAGCGCCTGCCTGGCGAAGTAACCGAGTTCGGGATGATGCCGCTTGGCCTCGAGTTCCGTGACCACGACGATCGGGAGCACGACCTCGTGCTCCTCGAAGCGGGCCATGGCGTTCGGGTCGGCCAGCAGGACGCTGGTGTCGAGAACATAGGTGCGCCGGTCGGACTTGCGGCGCGTTGTGCTGGTCACCACGGAAGGACGTACCCCCTCGGATGAGGTCGGGGAGCGACGAAGGCGAACTGGACCGGTTGACGGCCGCCCTGCACGGGCCGAAAACCGGCCCCCCGCTGCTTCTTCCGTGCCGTGACCGCACGGTCGGGCTGGTGCAAAGGGCCTCCCGGGCGGGCGGCCCCGAGCCGCCCACTGAGAACCGATGCCCGTGGTTCGGGCATCGACCTGCTTGGCTTATGCCCTCGAACATGCGCCACCATGCCACGGTCCGCAACGACGGGAAAGTGAACTCCGTGTTACTCGCGCCCCGATATGGGTGATTTACGCCTCATGGGCGGGGTGGGGTCATCCAGCGTGACGACGGGGTTATCCAGCGTGGCGGCGGTGGTGGGGGTCGTATGCCGTGTTGACGTCCGCCGTCACGATGACGTCACCCGCCGTAGCGGCGGTGCCGGGCCGCGTAGTCGCGCAGGGCGCGCAGGAAGTCGACCTTGCGGAACGCGGGCCAGAAGACCTCGCAGAAGTAGTACTCGGCGTGGGCGGTCTGCCAGAGCATGAATCCGGACAGCCGCTGCTCCCCGCTGGTGCGGATCACCAGGTCCGGGTCGGGCTGGTCGCCGGTGTAGAGGTGACGGCCGATCGCGTCGACGGTGACGGAGTCGGCGAGGTCCTCCATCGCTACGCCCTTGTCGTGGGCGTCCAGGATCATCGAGCGGACCGCGTCGGCGATCTCCTGGCGGCCGCCGTAGCCGATGGCGACGTTCACCAGTATTCCGTCGACGTGCGCGGTGGCCTCCTCGGCCTCCTTCAGCGCGGTCTGCATCGGGGAGGGCAGCAGGTCGGGGGTGCCGACGTGGTGGACGCGCCAGCGGCCGTCGGCGGCGAGGGTGCGGACGACGTCCTCGATGATGCCGAGGAGGGGGACCAGCTCCTCCTTGGCGCGGTCGAAGTTGTCCGTGGACAGCAGCCAGAGGGTGACGACCTCGACGTCGGTCTCCGAGCACCAGCCGAGGAACTCCTCGATCTTCTCGGCGCCGGCGCGGTGTCCGTGCACCGTGCTGGATCCCGCGGCCTTCGCCCAGCGGCGGTTGCCGTCCATGATGACGCCGATGTGCTTGGGCACCTGAGCGTGGTCCAGGTGGCCTTCCACCCGGCGCGCGTAGAGCCTGACGAGCAGGCCGCGCAGCTTGTCGCGCAGGTTCACTTGAGTCCGCCCCTCGTGATTCGGATGCGGGGGTCCGCCCGCCGAAGCCTACCCCGCTGGGAGTTGGGGGAGGCGCGGTGGGGATGGCGCCCAATAGGGGTGGGGGCTTGTGCCGTTTGGCGAGTGCGGGTAGGTCACGGCTGGTCGCGCCCACGCGGCGGAGCCGCATATCGATACTGCCCCGCGCCCCCGGGTTGGTGGCGCCCAGGTCGCTTGAGAAGTGGGTGAGAGCTGCGGACAAAAAAACGGGCCGGTCCGTGGGGGGGAGACGGACCGGCCCGAGGGGGGGCTTCCACCATAACCCTTCGTAAGTGATGCTGCGCGCATCAGCGCGCATCAACTACTCTCCGGAGTCGTCCGACGACGCCCCGACGGGGCTGAAACGCTGGATTCGCGGGTCCCGATTGGCCGATTCACAGCGGAATCCCAGGAAAAGTAGCCGCTTACGGGGAGATCAAGAGGGTTTGGGCCATCTTGGGGACGCCTCGGCGAGTTGTGCGCCCGTCCCCCCGACGGGCTACCCCGGGCGCGAACGGCGACTTGACGGGAGCGAGTGGGGCGATACGGCACCGCGCAGCCCCCTCCACCGCGCGGTACCGCCCGCGCAGCTTTGCTCACGCGAATTGCCTTGGTCTGAACTTACGTGAGCCAACCGGGTGATACGAAACGAAACAGGTAACGATGTGAGAACGCCGTGAAGACAGAGGATGAACGGGAGAGATCGGCATTCACTTATGCATAGATCCACGAACTAGATCACGGTTTGCCCGTATCGATCCCGCACGTCACGACATGCCCCACCTCGATCGCTTGGCTCGCCTTACGGCCGGTCGGACGCCCGGAAACCCGGACGGCGGTTCTTGGCCATTCTTCGCCGCCTGGCATTGCAAGGCCGGTGGATCACGGCCGGCGCGCCGGTTTGCGGGCGTCGAAGAGATGCCGCGAGCTGTGCGCGACGAACGGGCCCTCGGTCTCGATCCGCCGGTGCAGGGAACGGAGTCGGGGCTCGTACTCCTCGACCGTGAAGCCCGGGACCATCCACACGACCTTCCGCAGGAAGTGCACGACGGCCGCGATGTCGTGGAACTCCATCCGCAGCCGCTCCGCCCGCAGCCCGACGACCTCCAGCCCGGCCGCCTCCGCCGCCGCGCGCTCGCCGTCGGGGTGCCGGCCGGCCCGTACGGCCTCCGGCTGCGGGCCGAGGAAGAGCTCGACGAGTTCGAAGACGCTGGCGGGCCCGACGTGCTGCGCGAAGTAGGTGCCGCCCGGGCACAGCACGCGCGCGATCTCGGCCCAGTGGGCCCGCACCGGGTGCCGGCTGAGGACCAGGTCGAAGGTCTCGTCGGCGAACGGCAGCGGGGCGTCCTCGGGTGCGGCGACGACCACGGCACCGCGCGCGCTCAGCAGGGCGCTCGCCTTCGTGACGTTCGGCGGCCAGCCCTCGGTGGCGGCGAGCAGCCGGGGCCGGTCCGGGGCCGCCGTACCGAGGGCGAAGTCGAACACCTCGCCGCCGCCGGTCTGGATGTCGAGCGCGGCCGCGGCGCGGGCCAGGCGCCGGCCGGCCGCACGGGCGTACCCCCAGGACGGGCGGGCCTCGGTGGCCCGCCCCTCGAACCAGGAGAAGTCCCACCCCTCGGTCGGCACGGCGGCACCCTCGGCGACGAGGTCCTCGAAGGTGCGGTGCGTCCGCTGCTCTGTCATGGCCCGCATAATCGCAGCGGGTTGTCGGTGCCCGCTGCTAATTTCGCCCGCCATGAAGACCGATGAGATGTACACCGCCGGTGAGAAGGAAACCCTGCACGCGAGCCTGGACCGGCACCGGGACGCGGTCCTGTGGAAGCTGCGGGGCCTCGACGACGAACAGCTCCGCCGGCCGATGACCCCGTCGGGGACGAACCTGCTGGGGCTGGTGAAGCATCTGGCGTCGGTGGAGTACGCGTGGTTCGTGGCGAGCTTCGGCGGCGAGGTCGAGCCGCTGTGGTTCGACCCGAGCACCGACGACGACCTGGTCATCGACCCCGATGAGACGACCCGCCAGATCGTCGACTTCTACGGCCGTGCCCGCGCCGCGGCCGACACGGTGATCACGGAACGCCCGCTGGAGGCACTGGGCCACCCGGACTGGCGGGACCACTCCGTCTCCCTGCGCTGGGTCCTCGTCCACATGATCGAGGAGACGGCGCGGCACGCCGGGCACATGGACATCGTGCGGGAACTGATCGACGGGGCGACGGGCGACCATCCGCACGCCGCCGCGACGTCGTGACCGGGCCATCGGGGTCGGCGGCCACGCGCCGGGGGATTCAGCCGGCGTGCCCGGCGCCGCCCTCGCGCAGCACCAGCAGCACAAACCCCTCGTCCACGGGGTGCCGCGGGTCGTCGTACGGCACGAAGCCGCTCTTCTCCAGGAGGCGTACGGAGGCGGTGTTCCCGGCGAAGGGGTCGGCGAACAGGGGCCGTACGGTCTCCTCCTGGAGGAAGAGGGCGAGGGCACGGCTGCCGACGCCTCTCCCCCAGTAGGCCCGCCCGAGCCAGTACCCGGTGAACCGGCGCTCGCCCTCCCACCAGGCGACGATGTTCCCCGCGACCTCCCCGTCCACGACGACGGTCCGCACCAGCCCGCTCGGATCCCCGAGCACCCGCTCTCTCCAGTGCCGCAGAAAGGCCTCCCGCGGCCGGGGCGTGAACCTCGACCGCCGGACGGCCTCCGCGTCATGCTCGTACGCGAGGAAGATTTCCAGATCGTCGTCCTGTACGGACCGCAGCCGAACGTCATTGGTCGTCATACCGGCGAGTGTGGCACCCACCACTGACAACACCGCCCGCCCGACTCCCGGACCCCCCCTTACCCCTTTAGGGCACCAGCGGCCGGACCTCCTCCGCGGTGAACCGCACGAAGGCCTCGGGGTCGGGCTCGTCCGCCGTCGGCTGGAGGATGACGGTGTCCGCGCCGGCCTCCACGAGCCGCTGCACGGCCTTGGCGACGGCGCCCGCGTCGCCGGCGACGCCGAGGTCGGGGACGGACTCCAGCCCCTCCGCGGCGAGTTCGGCACGGAGCCGGGCGGGGGCGTCGGGGCCGGTGGCGGTGAGCAGATAGACGACCACCCGGTGCGGCTCCCCCGCGTCGCGTCCCGCGGCCAGCCGCCCCTCCTCGATGAGCCGCAGGGCCCGGCGGACGCGGTCGGGTGAGGTCGCGGCGGTGAGAACGGTCCCGTCGGCGGCGGCACCGGAGAGGCGCAGCGTACGGGGGCCCTCGGCGCCGGCGAGGACCTCGACCGGGCCGGCGGGCGGCCAGTCGAGCGCGACGTCGTCGAGGTGGACGTACCGCCCGCCGACGGTGAGCCGTTCCCCGCGCAACAGCGCGCGCAGGGCGTCGAGATGCTCGCGCAGCAGGGTCAGCGGGGAGTCGGCGCGGGCGCCCACCTGGCCCATCCAGTCCTGCACACCGTGCCCGACGCCGACGACCGCGCGCCCCGGGAACATCCGGTGCAGCGCGGCGACCTCCATGGCGGTGACGGCGACGTTCCGCAACGGCACGGGCAACAGCCCGACCCCGACCCGCATCCGCTCCGACCAGGCAAGAGCGGCCGCGGCCGTGGAGATCCCACCCTCCCGAAAACAGTCCTCCCACAACCACAACTCTTCGAGCCCCACCCCCTCGGCAACCCGAACGACGTCCCGAAGCCGCTCGGGGGGAAGCTGGGGACGGAAGACGGCGCCGAGTGATGTCATGGGGGAGGTCCTACCCGGGGACCGGGGTCGCGACAACTCCGACAACCACCGGGTCGTTCACCCGGTCGCGGAGTTCGGGTCCGGTAGTCGTACTCCGGCACGACGGGCGCGTTCGAGAGCGGCCGGACTTGCACCACGGAGGTCGGCCACACCTCGTTCGTTCGTCGGACGCTGCTGGACCACATGGAAGCGACAGGGACCTGGAACCGCGATGACGGCGGCGAAGCGAGGATCACCAGCGAACCACACCTCCCTGATCTGCTTGGTTTTCTCGGTGGTGTAGCCACGCCCGAGACGCCGTCTCCACCACATGGACCGAATGTGCACCTTCAGGATCATGGGCAGCTTCTCGTCCTGGCGCTCCGGGTTGGGAAAGCTCAACCAGACGTCGCCGGCGGTGGCTCCTGGAACCTTTCCGATCCCGTTTTCCGGTTCCTCGAACACCTGCCATGGATAGGCACGCAGCAGACGCCGTGCATGGAAGGCCCAGGAGATGTAGGACGGCTGGAGAAAGGCCCGGTAGAACGAGTAGAGCAGGGGAACGAAGAAGAGCCACAGTGTCCAGGTCATCGACATGGTCACGTACCAGGCCAGCAGCCCCAGCCACGCTGCAGGCCACAGGATCTGACCCAAGAACGCGCAGGTGACCAGCTTCGCCCAGGCGCGGCGGGTTGCCGGATCGTCCCAGGCCGCGGGGTGGTGCGTAGGGGGCATGTCAGTCCTTGTCGGGTTCGTCGTCGGACGCTTCCGGACGCGGGTCTTCGAAACTGACCGTACCGGCGACGTCCTTGAGCAGATCTCGGTAATGCCGGGCGTGCTCGACCGCCGTCGTGGCCAGTGAGAGGATCGCGACGCGTCGGCCGTCGAGACACGGGACGTAGGCCGTGACCTGCAGAAGTCCACCAGGAGCGCCAAGTCCCAGCTCTGGTGGCTCGTGCAGACGCGTCTGAACGAGCGAGGCCGGACCGCACGGCAGGTCCAGCGTCTCGATGTGCTCTGCCCCCTCCGTACAAGCGGCCGCCCGCCCCGCGAGGACACTGCGCGGAGCCCAGCCGGTACCACGCCAGGCAAGCGTGAAAAGAGACAGCAACGGTCCGCCATCCCCGTCGTCGTCGGCGTGAAGACCCAGGCAACAATGCACCGCGCCGGCTTCCAGAAGCAGTTGGGCCAGTCGGAGCACCGGACCGAGAGCGGTCAGCGGAACAGCCACCTGTGCGACATCACGCGCTGCCGCCGCCAACTCGTCGAGCGGAAGTGGCACGAATCCCGGGGGCAGTGCGAACCAGACATCGGCGTCCTCGCTCCGGGCCGAGTCGTCGATCAGGTAAGCCACACCGCTCATGACGCTTCTCCCGCGCCACGCAGCAGGAAGTGGAGCGCACCCGCTGTCGCCGGGACGTCGACGCCCAGGGTTCTCGGTCCGTCGAGAAGGCTGGTGACCGTCTTGGCCGTGTCGTTGTCCAAGGCGCCGGCGAAACTGCTGGCGACACCGTAGACGGCTGTACCGGCCCCCAGGATCGTCGCCGGTTTGTCGACCTTTTCGACGATCGGCGCCAGCCGTCCGCCGAACACACGGGGATGAGACAGAAGGCTCACAGCCCCCTCGGCTGCCGAGGCCTCTGTCCGCACCGAGACGCCCACCGTCTTGATCGAGGTCGCCGCTCTGACTCCGGCCTTGGCGATCTTCTGCCCGAGGGTCAACACTTCCTCGACCTCCCCGACCGATCCCGCCGTGGCAGCCAGCAGCTCGGGGGCTTTCATGGCCCCCTTCGCCACCGCTCCCAACCCCGGCAGCATCCCCAGGAAGTCCCCCGCGACCCCGAGCAGGTTGCCCCAGAAATCGACGTCCAGTTCGCCCTCGGTGAGGCCGTCCTCCAGCGATGCCAGGACCTCGGGGTCGCTGACCCGCAGGCCGAAGGCCATTCCGCTGAGGAGGCCCGCCGCCAGGAACAGCATCCAGGGTGCGACGGCCGTGAGGCCCAGCAGTGCGATCACGCCCAGGACGGCGGCACACGCACTGAGGATGTCGGGGAGGTTGTCGCCCAGCCAGTCGGTGAACTTGTCCCACGCGTTCGGTTCCTGCGGCGCCAGCTTGTGCGTGGCGTCGCTGATGTGCCGGGCCCGCCTGCGCGCGGTCTCGTCGTGCTCGCCGGCGAGGGAGCGGGCGCGCTTCAGTACTTCGTCCAGGTCCCCCTGCGCGGCCGTGACCTTGCTGTTCGCCTTGTGCAGGGCCGAGTCGGCGCCATCGTGCGCCTTGCCCTTGCCCGCGGCTCTCTCCGCCTCGTCCGCGTGCCCCTGCGCCCGCTGCAACGCCTCGCGGGCGTCCCTGGCCTCGCCGTCGAGTCTCTTCGCGCGCCGCTGGAACTCCTCCAGCTCCGTGCCCCAGAGATCCAGTTGCCTCGCCGCCTTGTCGGCGGAGTGGGCGCCGTTCTTCAGGTTGAGCGGCAGCGGGCCGCCCTCCAGCTGCTCGCGGAAGGCGACGGCCGCGTCTCCCTCCCAGTAGCTGCCGTTCATCAGCTTCGTGACCTTGGAGTGCGCCCTCTCCATCTCCTTGGCACAGTCGGACAACCTCCGGTGGATGTCCCGCACCAGGTCGGTGCTGCCGGGCGCCGGATCGAAGCCGAGATAGGGGTAGGGACTCGTGGCCGTCACTTGCCCCCGCCCTTGCTCCGGGCCTTCTCCAACGCCTTCTCCAACGCCTTCTCCAGAGCGACATCCACCTCGTGGAAGTCGTCCTTCGCCTTCTTCGTGATGTCCGTGAGCTCCCCGATCTGCTCGGCGATCTCCTTCGCCCCGTAGTGCCAGTCCTCCTGGAACCGGTCGCACGCCTTGTCCAGGTCGTCCGTACCGAGGCCACTGACCCCCGGGTCGTGCAGCACCTTCTGCAACGCCGTGAACGACTCCCGCGCCTTCTTCAAGTCCTTGAAGAACCTGTCCAGTTCGGTTCCGTCGACCTTCAAACGGTCAGCCATGTACCGTCCCCGTCACGTCGGTCTCCGTGCCAGAGGAATTACGGGCGGTCGGAGGCAGGGCCGCAGAGGCGGTGGGCACGGCGGTGGGAAGCCGGGCAGGGCGGTTCACCGGGGGACTCCAGGTGGGGCTAGAGGTCTCTTGAACCGCCCAACGATTTCCACGGGCTCGGGTGACACATACCCAGACCCGATGGGGGAAAGAGCGGACGCCCGGGCGGGCAGGACAGCACTACCTGGCCGAGAAAACCTCGCCTGGGCCGGGACATCGGTCGCTCCCTCACCTGTCGCCCGCAGTGTGGAACGGCCGGTGCGAGCATCTGCGGCGGAGCCATGAGAGGGGTGGGCGTAAGGCGCTGGCGAGACGGGCGCGGGACGTTGCTGCGGTCACGGAGAAGCGGCGTCGGCCCGGGCGGCGGATGCGGTGAGGTCCTTGCGCAGGGCCAGCCGGAAGGGCCTGGCGCCGCCCGGTTCGGAGACCACGGCGCCGGGGCCGGGCGGGCCCGCGCACCAGACGTGGGTGAGCCGCACGCTCACGTGGCGTTTGAAGGGGGTGGACGTCAACACCTCCCGCCCGATACGGAGGATCGCGGGGACCCTCGCCTCGCGTCCCGTGACGGGGTCGTACTCCCTGGGCCGCCATCCGTGCGTGCCGGGTACGACGACCTCGCACTCCACCAGCCGCCACGGGTACGCGCCCAGCCTGCGATGCGTGCGCAGCGCCGTGACGGCTCCCCAGACGTTGAGGGCGCCTTCCTCGGTACGCGTGTACCAGGACACGGTTCACCACTCCCACCGGCGACTACTGGCACACGCGTTCGCATTCCCCTGGCTCCGCAACGCCCCACAAACGCTCCGCGCCCACAGACCAGAGGCGGCGGCGCTCCGCGCCGCGACACCGGGATGCGATTCCTCCCCGGCGTGAACGCCGGGGCATCCTCGCAACAGGGAGGTGAAAGTCGGCCAGGCCGAACCAGTCGTAGGCGGAGTGCTTCGTCCACTCCAGTGCAGGGCGGCCGAGATCGCCGTCGACCTCCACCAGGTAGTCGGCCTCGTGGCGCAGCCCGCCGCCGTCGTCGCCGGTCCAGGACGTGACACCCAGCAGCTTGCGGACACGGCGCAGGCGCCAGCCGGTCTCCTCCTCGACCTCGCGAGCGAGCGCCGCCATGAGTGATTCACCCGGCTCGACGTGTCCGCCCACGATGTCCCAGGTGTCGGGAAACAGGCGCCCCTCAGGGCCACGCTTTTGAGCGAATGCCTCTCCTCGGTGATTGAGGATCACCGCACCGACGGTCCAGAGTTCTCCCGGCGCGGGCACGGGCATCTCGACACCCGTGTCCACCACGACCTGCGGATCTTTCGCTGCCATGAGCGTCAGCCTAGGGGGATCGCATGCGGGTCCGGCCCGACGTCGCGTGACGCGGCCGTCCACGATCGGCCGACGGATGCCCTGTGGGTACCGCCGTCCCTGTGCTGCACTCCGCTGTACTTCTTCTGCACGATGTTCATCTGTTCGTCAGCGGCCTGTCCGGCCGTGGATCCGGCTCTTCGCGCCACCTGGTGACCTGGGCGAACCTCACGGAGTCCTTGATGCAGATCGCTTCGTTACCGTACCTCGATGAACACGCGACGGTCGTCGCCGCGGGGACCGCCGACGTCTGGCGCGCTCTGACCGAGACACTGGACCGGTCCTTCTCACGCCCCGGATCGGCCGCCTACACCAGACTGGTGGGATGCGCCGACCGCTCGGCGTCCGGGCCACGGCCCCTCGCCGAAGGGTCGACAGTTCCCGGCTGGCGGGTGGTCACCGCAGTCCCGGAGCGTGAACTGGTCCTCCAGGGACGGCATCGGTTCTCGTCCTACGCCCTGATCTTCCGCCTCGAACACGCCGGTCCGGGGCAGTCACGGCTCCGCGCCGAAAGCCGGGCGGCCTTCCCGGGCCTGGCCGGGGGCCTCTACCGACGGCTCGTCGTCGGAACGGGCGGGCACGTGATCGGCATGCGGCGTCTTCTCTCGGCGGTCCGCCGCCGGTCCGAGTAGGAGACGGGCTGGCCTCGCCGGCAAGGGGATCCCGTATGTCGCCGTGCCTGTACGTTCGTTCACGTCATGCGGCAGCGGGCGGGCGGAGGCAGCTGAGATGGCACGGTGGAGAGACGGGCGCGGGACGCTGCTCGTGCATGGTGGTGGGGATGAGAAGGGGAATGGGGATGGGGATGGATATGGGGTGAAGGCCGTTCCCTTGGAGATCGCTGCCTCCTACCGGGCGCGTACCAGAGGGCTGCTGGGGCGTGATGCTCTTGACGGGGCGATCCTGTTGTCGCCCGCCAGTGGGATCCACACCTTTCGGATGCGGATGGCGATCGATGTCGCCTATCTGGATCGCCGTCTCAAGGTCATCGCCGTACGCACCATGCGGCCGGGGCGTCTCGGTCTGCCCCGGCTCCGTTCCCGGCATGTGCTGGAGGCGGAGGCCGGGGCGATGGCGGGGTGGGGTGTGGCGGCGGGGGTGAGGGTGAGTGTGACTGTCGAGGAGGGGCGGGCCGGCTGACGGTACGGCGTGGGAGCCGTGCCGTGTAGGGGCTTCAGGAGCCGGTCCGCGGGAACGTGACCTCCACCCGGCGGTTCTTCTTCCTTCCCTCCTCCGTCGAGTTGTCCGCGATCGGGTACTGCTCGCCGTAGCCGCGGACGTCGAAGGTGATGTTCGGGTCGTTCAGGTCCTGGTCCAGGACGCCCTGTACGGCGTTGGCGCGCTGGCGGGAGAGGACGTCTCCGTGGGCGGAGGTGCCCAGGTTGTCGGTGAAGCCGAAGACGCGGACCTGGGTCGGGTTCTGCTTCCTGATCTCGTCCGCGATCGCCGCGATCCGCGCCTTCGCCGCCTCGCTCAGCTTCGCGCTGTCCTTGCTGAACAGCACCTCGGCCTGGAGGGCGAACGTCACGTCCGTGTTGGTGTCCGTACGGCGCTCGTCACCGCTCTGGTCCTCGACGACCGACTTGATGTCCAGGACCTTCGGCGCGGCGAGGGTGGCGCCTTCAGGGAGCTTCAGGTCGGGGTCCGTCGGGTCGATCTTCACGGGCGCGGTGGCGGAGGGCTCCGTGCCCGGGGGGACGCTCGGGTCGCCGCCGTCGGCACGGGCGGTCGTCGCGCCGTAGAGATTCGCGACGACGAGAAGCGTCGCGGCGCCCAGGGTCAGGGGGAGGCGTGGTGTGGTCACTTCGGCCTCACCCGGAGATCTTGATGGTGCCGCTGGAGAAGGTGGGGAGTTGGAGGGTCACCTCGGTGGTGTCGGCCGGCGGGGCGGGGAACTGCATGAAGACGGGGATGGTCTGGCCGGCCTCGATCGAGGACAGCCCAGTGGTCGTCAGTGGTCGCCCGTCCGTGTCCCGTAGCACGTAGTAACGCTTCTTGCCCTTGGAGTCCACCAGAGTGGCGCCCCCGAGCGACGTACCGTGCTGGATGATTTCGGTCTCGTCGCCTCGAATGATGGAGGGGATCACGATCGACTGGGAACCGTCGTTCTTGAAGACCCCGTTCACGGTGAGGAAGCCGCCCGAATCCCGGTCGGCGGATGTGATCTGAAGAAGCAGACCGTCCTCTCCTCGGAGTTCCGCCAAGGGGGTGTCCGACTGCCCTTCCTGAGCGCTCGGTTTTGATCCGCTGTCCTTTGAGGCGGAGGCCGAAGCCTTCGGGTTCTTGCTGTCGTCGCCACCTCCACCGCCGCATCCGGCCATGCCGAGGGCAAGACCGACGGTCACGGCCAACGCGACCGTCCCCCTGCGAGCCTTCGCAGTGAACCGAATGCTCATCACTCCGCTTCCTTCGTCACTCGTCGATTCGCTTGTCAGTCGGCCAGGTGGACGTCGAAGAGGTCCTCGGGACCCGGGAGATCCGTGAGGTCGTGCGGGTCCAGGGTCCAGTTCCGGTCCCTGCAGGTGAGTTCGGGCAGTACGCCGCCCCCACCGGACAGCGTGAACGTGCAGAGAGAGTCGATCACGGCGGTGGCGTGTGCCGTCGACCTCATGTTCTCGGTCCCCGGCACGACCGAATCGCCCACGGTCTTGTTCGTCTCGGCATCGACCTTGTAACTCAGTGGCGGTTCGGATGTGCACTGAGCCGTCGCGTCGTTCTGGGACGCCAGTTGGGCAGCGCGCCAGCAGGAATCCGCGACGTCCACGTGGCCGTCGAATATGTCCTGCCACTTGGTCGGGTCGAGGACGTCCTGCACCCACAGGTCGGCGAGTTCGTCACGCGTGTTCATGGCCGCGGCGAGCGCTGCCGCGTCGGCGGCCGTCTGGGCACCGTTCCGGTTCACCGCGGCCTGGCCGACCGCGAGATATGCGAACGCGAGAAAGAGCAGGCCTCCCACTACCGTGATGTAGATGGGGAAGGCCTGCCCTGAATCGCCGTAGCGGCGGACGTGGATCACACGATTTTGTCGATCTGCGCGGTGATTTTGTCGAGGATGTGACTGCCGATACTCGACCCCGTGACCGCCAGTACGATCGCCACCACCACCGCGATGATCCCCAGGTATTCGACCGCGGTCTGTCCCCGGTCGTCGGCACGGCGCTGCATTGCGACAAGCATCCTCAGCATCAGGTCGCTCATGGTGCTCCCCTCCGGGTTCGGTTCCGATCCTCGTAACGTATGACGGAACATACCCATCCGCGGAGGGTCCCAGGACCCAAATCCGGACCCAGTTCACCCGGTTCATCTCAGGCCACCCCCAGCCACTTGGCCGTCGCCTGGGCGCGGGTGGTGGTGTGGAGCTTGGCGAAGATGCGGTTGATGTGGTTCTTGACCGTCTTCTCGCTGATGAAGCAGACGGCGGCGATCTGCTGGTTGTTCATGCCGGACGCGATGAGGTCCATGATCTCCGCCTCTCTGCCGCTCAGTTGAAACCGGGACTGAGATGACTGTCCCACGGATGGTTGCAATTGCGAAAGGTTGTTGGGGGATGATTTATTAGGTAGGGCTCGCAGTTCTGGTCGTGTGTGTGCAGTTGCGTTGCCTCTGACGTGGGCCAGCAACGCGTTCGTCGCCGTCGGGGTGAAGTGCGGGCGGCCGCCGCCCACGTCCCGTACCGCCTGTGTCAGCTGCTGGGTCGTGAACTCGCCGTGGACCAGGTAGCCCCCGGCGCCCAGCCGGACCGCCTCCTGCACGAGGTCCGTCTCGTCGCTGTACGTCAGCATCATGACCGGGGCGACCCGCACCAGGTGGGGCAGGGCCGCCATGCCGTCCACGCCGGGCATGCGGACGTCCAGGAGGATGACGTCGGGACGGTGGTGCAGGGCCGCCTCGTAGGCCGCGCGGCCGTCCTCGGCCTCCGCCACCACCGTGAGGTCGTCCGCGGCGGAGAGGACGGCCGTCAGGCCCGCCCGGATCACCGGGTTGTCGTCGGCCACCAGGACGCGCAGTCCCCGCGGCTCGACGTTCGCGTCGTCGGTCACGTCGTCGGTCACGTCGTTGGTCATGTCAGTGGCACCTCCACTCGGACCTCCGTGCCCTTGTCGGTGGTCAGTTGGATACGGGCGCCCACCGACGCCGCCCGTTCCGTCATGCCGAGCAGGCCGAAGTGGCCGGTACGGCGCAGGTCTTCGAGCGTCGTGTCCGGGGGCAGGCCCCGGCCGTCGTCGTGGATCGTCACCACCAGGTGGGTGGGGGTGGCGGCCGCCCGTACGTCGACCTTCGTCGCCTGCGCGTGGCGGTGCGCGTTCTCCAGGGCCTCCGCCGCGATGCCCAGCAACTGGCGGGCGGTGGGGGGCGGGAGCGGTACCGGGGTGGCAGGGCCGTCGTACCGGGCGGGGAGGGCCGTGCGGGCGGTGAAGCCGGTCGTCAGCGACTCCAGTCGGGACAGTACGTCGGCCTCCGTGTCGGCACGGAGGTCCGTCAGGAGTTCGCGGGATTCCGCCGCCGCCCTGCGCGCCGCCCTCGCCAGCAGCTCCGCCTGCTCCCTGATCAGGGCCGGGTCCAGACGGTCCGGGGGCGCGGCCGCCGACGCGGCGAGGCCGTCGGCGACCAGTGCCACGCCGTACAGCGTCTTGGTCACGGAGTCGTGCATCTCGCGGGCCAGCCGGGCGCGTTCCGCACTCGCCGCCTCCGCCGCTGCGAGGCGGGCCCGGGTCTCGGTCAGGGCCTCGGTGGCGGCGCCGAAGCGGAGCATCAGGTTGCGCAGGGCCGAGCCCATCGCGCCGGTGATGACGCAGAGGCCGGGGAGGAGGAGGGACTCGGCCGGTGCGGAGTGGTGCTTCAGCGTTTCCTGCGCCATCAGGAGGATCAGCGACTGGAGGGAGGCGAAGACCGCCGCTCCGCGCCAGCTGTAGAGGAGGCCGGCGAGGAGCGGGGTGCAGACGCTGACGTACGCGAGGGTGGTGTCGGGGCCCGCGGAGATCAGGAGGAAGGAGCCGAAGAGGGTGTCGGCGGCCAGGAGGGTGGGGTGGCGCAGGAGGAGCGGGCCGAAGCGCTGCCAGTCCCGGAAGAGGACGTACGAGACCATGAACGTGACGACCACGGCCGAGCCGACCAGGCGGGCGCCGAGACCGGGGGTGGCGTTGAGGAGGGCGGCGGGGGTCGCCACGGCGATCATCGCCAGGCGAAAGCCGAAGACCTGGCGGCCCATCGCCTGAAGGGCCCGGATCTCCACCCTCTCGCCGACTCCGGCGGCTGCGACGGCCTCGCCGTCTTCGCCGGCGTCTCCGACGTCCCTGGTAGCCACGGTCCTCACCTCCGCCTACTTCCCCGTGACCGACCCGAAGTCGATCCCCGAGCCCAGCAGCAGGCCCGCGGCCAGCAGCAGCAGCGTCGCCGGGACCATGAACGTGGTGATCATGAGCGTGGCCCTCGGCACCGCCCGGGCCGCCTTGCGGCGGGCGTTCTGGGCGTCGGTGCGGCGCATGTCCTTGGCGAGTGCGACCAGGGTGTCGACGATCGGTGCGCCCAGTTCCTCGCCCTGCTGGAGTGCCGTCACGAACATCGCCACCTGTTCGGAGTCGTTGCGGCGGCGGAGTTCCGCGAAGGCCTGGCGGCGGCTCATGCCGAGGTCCATCTGGCGCAGGGTGATGCGGAGTTCGTCGGCCCAGGGGCCCTCGTAGTGCGTGGCCACCCGGTCCAGGGCCTGGCGGAAGCCGAGGCCGGCGCCGACGACCACCGCGAGGACGTCGAGGAAGTCCGGCAGGGTGCGTTCGATGACGTCCTTGCGGATGCGGATCGCCGACCAGATGCCGACCTCCGTCCAGAACGCGCCGAAGAGGAGGAGCAGGACGGCGACCAGCCACTGGCCGCGGAGGAGGAAGACCACGAAGCCGGTGCCGCCGAGGGCGCCGTAGACGGCGCGGCGGGCCGCGTAGCGGTCGATCGTGAGGCCGCCGGGGTTGCCCGCCAGGTCGATCCTGCGGCGGTACCTGGCCACCTGGCGCGGGCCCATCAGGCGGAGCACGGCGGGGGCGTACCGCATGCCCATGCGGTCGATGAGGGAGTTGGCGGCGCCGGTGCGGGTGGCGCCCACCTCCAGGGCGATCGCCAGGTCGGCGGGGAGCTTGGCGTCGGCGCGGTACATGCGGACGCCCGCGAAGACGCCGTAGACGGCGAGGGCCATGAGGAGGGCCAGGAGGAGTGCCATGTGACATACCACCTCTACCTATACGTCGATGCGGCTGAGGCGGCGGATGAGGACGAAGCCGATGGCATAGAGGCCGAAGGCGATGATGACCGCGGCCTGGCCGAGGCCGGTGCCGGTCATGCGGGCCAGGGTGTCGTCCTTGACCCCGTTCATCAGGAACAGGGCGCCGACGCCGAGCACCGGGACGGCGTACGACGTCATCGTCACCTGGGAGAGCTGGGTGCGGATCTCCCGGCGGGTCTCCTTGCGCTCCTCCAGGGTCTCGGTGAGGTTGCGCAGGGCGGAGACGACCTGGCCGCCCGCCCGGTTGGAGAGGACGAGCGTGGTGACGAGGACGACCAGTTCGCGGGAGGGGAGCCGCTCGGCGAGCTCGCCGAGCGCGTCGTCCATGGAGTGTCCGATCGCCAACTGGTCGGCGACCCGGCCCAGTTCCTCGCCCGCCGGGGCCTCCAGCTCCTCCGCCGCCATGCCGATCGCGGTGCGCAGGGCGAGGCCGGCGTGGGTGGCGTTGGCCAGGATGCGGGACAGTTCGGGGAGTTGGGCGATGAACCGCTCGATGCGTTTCTGCCGCTGCCAGTTGAGGAACTGGACGGCGGCGAAGACGCCGAGCAGGCCGGCGATCGGGCCGAAGAAGGGGGCGAGGGCGGCCTGGCCGATGAGCCAGAGGGCCGCGACGGTGGCGAGCATGTAGGCGAGGAACTCGCCGGGTGTCACGTCCAGGCCGGTTGCCGCCAGGCGGAGTTCCAGGCGGCGGCCGACCGCCGTGCCGCGCAGGCGCCGGTCCAGGTTGCGGAAGCGGCGCCGGCGGCCGGTGAGCGGGGCCTGGCCGGTGTAGGAGAGGCGGTCCACCAGGGCGGCGCGCTGGGCCCTGCCGGAGGCGTAGGTGTGCAGGCCCACCACGGCCAGGAGACAGGCCAGCAGGGTGATGCCGGTGGTGAGGGTGACGAGGTCGTGGAGGGACATGGGCCGCCTACCGGGCTTCTCGGGTGGTGAGCTGGTCGAGGTGCTGGGCCACGCCGAAGGCCTGCGGGATCGGCTGGCTCGCCATGTAGAGGCGGTCGGCGGTGCGGCGTGGCAGCGGGAAGTACTGGAAGGAGCCGTAGACCCGGCCGTCGTGGGTCATGGGCTGGGCGTCGAAGCGGGCCACGGTCGCCAGCCGGTACGGCTCGCTGCCGTGGCTGTCGAGTACGGCGATCTCGGTGATCCGGCGGGCGCCGTCGGCGAACCGGGTGAGCTGGACGATGACCTCGACCGCGCTGTTGATCTGGTCGTGCAGGGCGACGAAGGGGACCTCGACGTCCGACATGGAGGCCAGGGTCTGGAGGCGGGTCAGGGCGTCCTCCGCGCTGTTGGCGTGGACGGTGGCGAGCGAGCCGTCGTGGCCGGTGGACATGGCCTGCAGCATGTCGAGGGACTCGCCGCCGCGGACCTCGCCGACCACGATCCGGTCGGGGCGCATCCGCAGCGAGTTGCGGACCAGGTCGCGGATGGTGACCTGGCCCTTGCCCTCGACGTTCGCCGGGCGGGACTCCAGGCGGACCACGTGGGTCTGCTGGAGCTGGAGTTCGGCGGAGTCCTCGATGGTGATGATGCGTTCGTGGGCCGGGATCAGGCCGGAGAGGGCGTTGAGGAGGGTCGTCTTCCCGGTGCCCGTCGCGCCGGAGACGATGATGTTGAACTTCGCCTGCACCAGGCCCGCCAGCAGGAACACCATGTGCTCGTCGAGCGAGCCGAAGCCGATCAGCTCCTGGAGGGTGAAGGAGCGTGGGAAGCGGCGGATGGTGAGGGTCGGGCCGGTGAGCGAGAGCGGGGGGATGATGACGTTGACGCGTTCGCCGGAGGGGAGGCGGGCGTCGACCATCGGGTTCGACTCGTCGACGCGGCGGTTGACCGTGGAGACGATGCGTTCGATGGTCTGCATCAGCTGGTCCGCCGAGACGAAGCGGAGCGGCAACTGCTCGACGCGGCCGCCGCGTTCGACGAAGATCGCGTCCGGGCCGTTCACCATGATCTCCGTGATCGACGCGTCTTCGAGGAGCGGTTCCAGGATGCCGAGGCCGAGGGCCTCGTCGACGACCCGGCGGATCAGCTGAGAGCGTTCGACGGTCGACAGGACCGGGCCCTCGCGGCTGATGATGTGGCCGAGGACGCGTTCGAGGCGCGCCCGGCGCTCGGCGGCGGCCAGCGCGCTCATCTCCGCGAGGTCGATCTCCTCCAGGAGCTTGGCGCGGTAGGAGGAGACCAGGTGGCCGTCCTCGCCCCGGCTGCCGTTCTCCTCGGGGGAGTTGATGCGTGCCCGCAGGCTCATGGTGCCGTACTCCTCGTTCAGTGGTCGACGGGCATCGTGGCGGACTTGGTGGCGTTGCCGAGGTCCCAGACGATCTTGGGGATGTGGACCGTGGCGGTGACGGTGACCGAGTCGCCGCCGCCGGAGGAGGCGCAGCTCACGTCGATCCCGCTGCTGACCGCGGACGAGCAGGCGGCGCCGACGTCCTCCTCCAGCGAGGCCGCGCGGGCCCCCGCCCGGGCCGCCGTCCCGGCCTGCTCGGCGGCGTAGGCGACGGCGCCGAGCTGGATGCCGGCCAGCCCGACGAGGAGCAGGATCGGAAGGAAGCCGAGGTACTCGATGGCGACCTGGCCGCGGTCGCGGGGGTGACGAGGGCGAGGGGGGTGCATCTCAGCGCTTCACCTCCTCCACGGTGCCGGCGTGGCCGTGCACGGTGACGGGGAAGTCGATCGAGCCGGGGAACAGGACCGGGACGCGCAGGGAGACGTCCGCGGTCACCGTGCCGGTGCCGCCGCACTGGTCCACCGTGGCTCCCTCCCGCCAGGCCCCGGAGAGGTCCTCCAGCGCGGCGCTCTGGCAGACGCCGAAGCGTTCCCCCCGGGGTACGGCCGTGCCCGCCCGTACGCCCTCGTCGGCAGCGTTCCCCGCGAGGGTGAAGGCGTACCCCACGAGGACGGCCTGCCACATGAGCACCAGGGTGAGGATGATGACCGGGGTCATGCCGAGGAGTTCTATGGAGACCTGTCCGCGGTCGCCCGGTCGTGGGTCGGGTGCTGCGCCGTCGTGGCTGGTCGCGCAGTTCCCACCGGCCCTGAAGGGGCGCTGAGCGCCCCCCAGGGGCGCGGGGAACTGCGCGCTCGGCCCCCACCGGCCCGCACCCGGCCCACGCCCTCTCACGGCAGCTCCTTCCGCCGCCGGAACCCCACCGCCGCCCGCTCCCCGCCCCGGGCCCGTGCCCCGGACCGGCGTGGTGGTGGTGCCCCCTCCCCCGACCGGACCAGCCCCAGCTCCCCCGCCAGCCCCCACAACGCCTGCTTCACCGTGCTCCGCGAGTCCAGTTCGTGCATCCGGCCCGCGTCCACCGCCCCTTGCAGCTCCTTGAAGTTCGCCGGGATCGGGGTGCCCGCCAGCGCGGTCCCGGTGATCCGTTGGATCAGCGCCGGCTGGATCTCCGTACCGCGCGTGTACCGGTTGACGACCACCGTCGTCTCCTCGGCCTTGCGGATCTGCAGCCGGTCCCACATCCGCACCGTCCGCTTCGCCGCCCGTACGGCGACCACGTCCGGCGTGGTGACCAGCAGGGCGAGGTCCGCGGTCTCGACGGCCGCCGCACCCGCCCCGCCGAGCTGTGCGCCGCAGTCGACGACCACCACCTCGTAGCGGGAGCGCAGGGCGCTGAGGATCTGGCGGGCGGCACGGTCGGTGACCTCCTCGCCGCGTTCGCCCTCGGCGGGTGCGAGGAGCAGGGCGAGCCCGGAGTCGTGGCGGAAGACGGCCTCGGCCATGACGCGCGGGGAGATGTCGTTGACCGCGGCGAGGTCGGCGACCGAGCGGCGGAACTGGACGTCCAGGTAGGAGGCGACGTCCCCGGTCTGGAGGTCGAGGTCGACGAGGGCGGTGGAGTGGCCGGAGGCCTGCGCGGCGAGGGCGATCTGGACCGCGACGAGGGTCGCGCCGGTCCCGCCCTTCGCTCCGCTGACGGTGACGACGGTGCCGCCGACGCCGGCGAACACGTCGGCGCCGTGGCCGAGATGGCGTCGTACGCCCGTGGACCACTGGGCGACGGCCTGGACCCGGCCGGCCAGCTCCTCGTAGCTCAGCGGGAGCCCGACCAGGCCGCGGGCGCCGGAGTCCATCGCGGCGGCGAACAGGCCGGGGCTGGTGTCGGTGGTGACGAGGACGACGCCGACGGCCGGGAAGCGCAGGGCCACCTCGCGGATGAGTTCCAACGCCGGGACGGGGCCGATGCGTTCGTGGACGACGACGACCTCGGGGAGTTCGTCGACGGACTCGGCGGCGGCCCGGGCGAGGGTGTCGACGAGCCCGGTGGAGTCCACGACCGGGGCCAGCGGCTCGGCGTCCGGGAGCTGGCTGAGCAGGGAGACCAGGGAGCGGACGGCGTCCGGGTCACCGACGGCGGGGAGGATCCTGATGGGCATGGAGGGCGCCTCTCACTTGTCCGTCGCGAGTTCGTAGGTACGGTCCTTGTCCGGCACGGTGGTCGTCGTGCCGGGGGCGACCAGGGCGAGCCGGACCCGCTGGGCGAAGGACTCCGCGTAGGTGAGGCGCTGGGCGTCGAGCGTGGACAGCGCGAAGGTGATGGGGACGGCGTCGCTGGGCTGCGAGTTCCGGTTGTCCGGGTCCACGTAGCTGAGCTGGGCGCCGACGTCCAGGACCCGGGCGTCGGTCACGATGATCTTCGACTCGTCGGGGTCGCTCTGCTGCTTGCCCTCGAAGGTGGCGTAGACGTTGACCCGCGAGCCCGGGGTGATCTTGCCGGCCACCCCGGTGGCCGCGTCGATCATGATGGCGACCTCCTGCTCGCCCGGCTTCAGCTCGGGCTGGTCGACGATCATGTCGGTCTGGAGCAGCGAGCCCTTCTTGAGCGTGGTGACCGCGATCTTGCCCTGGATCTGGCTGAGGCTGGTGACCGCGTTGGCGGACAGCCACCGCTCGGGCAGCGAGATCTTCTTGAACTGGCTCGCGCTCAGCGTGGTGTACGGCGTGACGTCGGACCGGAGTTCGTACGCGGTGACCTTGGGGCCGACCTCGGACTTCGCGTTGTCGATGACGGAGAGCACGCCGGCGAACGCGGCGAGCGCGCAGAGCACCGACAGGATCAGGAGTATCACGCCGCGGCGCTGACGGGAGTTCATGGACCGTGCGACCTCATCGGGGAAGCGGGGGAAGTGGGGGAACCGAGCGGTGGGGGAACCGAGCGAGGGTGGGAGCTACGGGTCAGGCGGGCGTCCGCTGTTCCAGCGCGCGGGGCGGCGGCGGGTCGTAGCCGGGCGGGGTGGCGGAGCAGAAGACGCAGCGGTCGCCGATGACGTCGATGCCGCACCAGTGGCAGCTGGTCTGCCGTACCGAGGTGACCAGTTGGTAGAGGACCGACAGGTCGGCGAGGTAGCTGGTGAACTCGATCATCCGGCCGGTGCCCCACCACACGGACGACTCGGCGGGCAGCGGGGTCTCGCGCAGGCCGTGGGCGCCCCAGGCCTTGGCGAGGCCGCCGATCCAGTCGGACTGCAGCTGTCCCCTGGCGACCAGCATCCAGGTGCTGAATTCCGGGCCGCTGAGCACGGCGTCGGGGGCGATCCGGACCAGTTGCGGCTCGGGGTGCGCGACGATCCCGAACTGGGTGCCGGGCATCCAGGACTTGGCGTGCGCCTTGAGACCGACCGGGACGCGGTCCAGCTTGGCGACGGAGCCGAGGACGGCGCCGGAGTGGATGTAGTGGGTGAGCAGCCGGCCGGCGGAGGCGAGCACGCCGGGGCTGAGGTCGCAGGAGGCCAGCTGGCGCAGCTGCCGGGCCAGGACGGCGACGCCGAGCGGCGGCAGGCCGGGGCGGAACAGCGCGATCCGGTCGCTCTCCAGGAGGGAGCGAAGGGTGTGCAGGCGCCGGACCACGGGCTCCGGTACGGCGTCCGAGTACAGGACGACCACATGTCCGTGCTGCTCGATGAGGGCCACGAACTCGGCGAGGGTCTGTTCGAGCGGGCGCCGGTCGAGGTCCCGGAGCACGACCGCGGGCATGGTCCGCTCGTCCTGGACCGGCAGCGCCATGTCGGCACTGGTCACGGCAATGGCAGTTGGCACGCGCAGCTCCCCGCTCTTCACACCCGGCGGCCCACCGGTGTTACTCCAATGAGCCGGGACGACTTCATTGCGTGACTTCCTCAGCACTGTAACCACGCGCCTGTGACCGGAGAACAGCGTTTGTGTAGCTGTCTGGGATCCGTGACCGCACAAGTGACGGCAAATCGGGACAGGTTGAGCATATGACCGGGGCTTGTTCAGCCCCGCGGGGACTTCCGCCGACCTTTGAATTTGGTCTGGACCTATTGACACGCGAATTGGTCTGGACCACCTTGATTGTCATGCCCAGACTCATCCCCCAACTCGTGTCCCGGCATTCCGGACAGCGACGCATCCGCACCTGGTCGGCCGTGGCCACCCTCGCCACGGCACTCGCGATGGCGGGCCTGGCCTCCGCGCCGGCCTCCGCCGCCGACGTCAACAACGCGAAGAACCCCGGCTTCGAGTCGGGCCTGTCCAACTGGACCTGTTCCGCGAGCAGCGGTACGACGGTCTCCTCCCCCGTCCACTCCGGCGCCGCCGCGCTGAAGGCGACCCCGGCCGGGCAGGACTACGCCCAGTGCAGCCAGACGGTGGCGGTCAAGGCCAACTCGACCTACACGCTCAGCGCGTGGGTGCAGGGCTCCTACACCTACCTCGGGGTGACCGGCACCGGCACCACCGACGTGTCGACCTGGACCCCGAACACCACCTGGACCCAGCTGTCGACGACCTTCACCACCGGCGCCTCGACCACCTCGGTGACGGTCTGGACGCACGGCTGGTACGGCCAGCCCGCCTACTACGCCGACGACTTCTCGGTCTACGGCCCCGACGGCGGTGGCGGCTCCGACCCGGCCCCGACCGTCCCGGCCACCCCCACCGGCCTCGCGGTCTCCGGTACGACGTCGTCCTCCGTGTCCCTGTCCTGGAGCGCGGTGTCGGGCGCGACCGGCTACAACGTCTACCAGAACGGCACCAAGGTCACGGCGGTCACCGGCGCCTCGGCCACGATCACCGGGCTCGCGGCCTCGACGTCGTACTCCTTCCAGGTCACCGCGACCAACTCGGCGGGTGAGTCGGCGAAGTCGACGGCGGTGACGGCGACGACGACCGCGTCCGGCGGCAACGGCGGCGGCTCGCTGCCCAAGCATGCGGTGACGGGCTACTGGCAGAACTTCAACAACGGCGCCACCGTCCAGAAGATCTCGGACGTGCCGTCCTCGTACGACATCATCGCCGTCGCCTTCGCGGACGCGACCAGCACACCGGGCGCGGTGAGCTTCACCCTCGACTCCGCCGGGCTCGGCGGGTACACGGTCGACCAGTTCAAGGCCGACATCCAGGCCAAGAAGGCGGCCGGCAAGAAGGTCATCATCTCGATCGGCGGCCAGAACGGCACGATCTCGGTGAGCGACTCGGCGTCCGCGACGAACTTCGCCAACTCCGTCTATTCGCTGATGCAGACGTACGGCTTCGACGGCGTCGACATCGACCTGGAGAACGGCATCAACGCCACCTACATGAGCCAGGCGCTGCGCTCGCTGTCGTCGAAGGCGGGCTCCTCGCTGATCATCACGATGGCCCCGCAGACGATCGACATGCAGTCGACGTCCAACGGGTACTTCCAGACGGCTCTGAACGTCAAGGACATCCTCACGGTCGTCAACATGCAGTACTACAACAGCGGTTCGATGCTGGGCTGCGACGGCAAGGTGTACAGCCAGGGCTCGGTGGACTTCCTCACCGCGCTGGCCTGCATCCAGCTCCAGGGCGGTCTGTCGCCGTCCCAGGTGGGCCTCGGCCTGCCGGCGTCGACCAGCGCGGCGGGCAGCGGCTACGTCTCGCCGACCGTGGTCAACAACGCCCTCGACTGCCTGACCAAGCTGACCAACTGCGGCTCCTTCAAGCCGTCGACGGCCTACCCCGACCTGCGGGGCGCGATGACCTGGTCGACGAACTGGGACGCGGCGGCCGGCAACGCGTGGTCGTCCTCGGTGGGCGCCCACGTGCACGCGCTGCCGTAACGACAGGTGAGTGGACTCCGGCGGCTGGGCAGGCCGCCGGAGTCCGGGCTGTGGGGCGCTACGGCTGTCGCCGACCGCAGCCGTCGCACCCGCAGGTACCGAGCTCGAACCACACGGTCTTGCCCGGCCCGTCCTGGTGGCAGCCCCAGCGCCGGGCAAGCGCATCCACCAGGTACATCCCTCTGCCGCCCTCCGCGAGGCCCGCGTCCAGCACCCGCGGCGGGCGGCGGTCCTCGTCGGCGACCTCGCAGCGCAGCACCCCGTGCGAGGCCGCCAGGGTGAGCCGGAACCGGGTCGCCGCATGGCACAGCGCGTTCGCGGCCAGCTCGCCGACCAGCAGCTCGCACACGTACGCCACCTCGTCCTGGTCCGCGAGTCCCCATTCCTCCAGCTGCCGCCGTACCGCCGCGCGCGCCTCGCGGGCCGCCGTCGGACGGGGGTCGTACTCGACCCTCAGATGGCCGGCCCGGGTCGGCGGCTGCGGGTACGCGGCATACAGGGGGTAGGGATCCGGGAAGCGGCTCCCGGAGGGCTGCAGCATGCCTCCCAGCGTGCCCGGACCCGGCTCCCCGCGCACGGGGAGGAATACCTGATCCCGTACCCGCGTATGCGCCGCCGCGGGGGTACGCGCGTACGGCATCTCGCTCACGCGTACTGGACGCGGATCTTCGCCCCGTCCCCCGCCGCCCCGTCCCGGACATCGACGTACGAGCACACCTGGCGCGTGAACCACAGCCCCTGCCCCGGCTCCGGTGCACCGCCGGGCGGCGGCACGAAGCCGGCCAGCGGATCCCCCACCGCCCGGCACAGCCGCAGCTCGCAGACGCAGGCCGGGGCCTCGCCCCAGGCGAGGACCTCGACCACCGGCCCGTGCGCGGCGGCCGCCGCCTCGACGGCACGGCCGAACCGCCCGGCGTCCACGGCCGGCAGCCCGCGCCCGGCGGCCCAGGCCCGGACCGCCTCCGGTGCGGGCAGCCGGGCCGCCGACTGCGGCGGCGGGGCCAGCGGTACGGCGTCCAGCTCGCGCACCAGGACGGGCGGCTGCTCGTACACCCCGCTGCCCGGGTGGGCCCTGCGGGCCGCGTCGACGACGGCCGGGCCCGCCGTCCGGGTGTCGTACGCGCACAGGGCGGTGGTGGCGAAGGGGGCGAACAGGAGGTTGGCGAGGGACTCGTAGCGGATCCACTCGGCGCTCTCCCGCGCCGAACGGCCCGCGCGCCCGCCCCAGTCAGGCTCCATGAGGAGGTGCACACGGCCGCCGGGCCCCGCGTTCGCCGCGAGGTAACCGGCGCCCTGGGCCACGGCGTTGGCGGCCGTGCCGGTGTACCAGTCGGCGTGGTCGATGAAGCCGACGTCCCGGGCGTCGGCGCCGAGCGCGTCGCGCAGGGCGGCCAGCAGGCCGGGGGCGGCGATGGCGACGGGCGGGGGCTCGCCGGGGGCGGCCAGGCCCTCGGCGAGGAAGGGCAGGGCGGCGGCGACGAACGCGTCGTCCGAGCCGAACACGGCCATCCGGTGGTCGAACTGCCCCTGGGCGGCGGGGCGCGCGCCCGTACTGGTACTCATCGGGTCTCCTGTGCGTCAGCGCCGGGCGGTCACCCAGGCGGCGATCTGGCTGCGGTTGCTGAAGCCGAGCTTGCCGAGGATGCGTTCCACATGGCCCTCGGCGGTACGGCGGGCGATGACCAGGCGGTCGGCGATCTGCTGGTTGCCCAGCCCCTCGGCGACGAGCTCGGCGACCTCGGTCTCGCGACGGGTGAGCCGGACGGGCGTCGTCCGCAACTCGGGTGGGTGGGGCGGGGGTTGCGGTTCCTCACCGAGGGCGTACGCCAGCACGTCCGCCAGGCCGAGCGTCCCGCCCCGGCCGTACGCCCGCTCGTACTCCCCCGGCCCCAGGGCCGCCCGGGCGTGGCTCTCGCAGTCACGGCGGGCCGAGTTGAGGGCGGCGGAGCCCCAGCGGTCGCGGTCGATGCCGGACCAGACGCGGTCGGCGCCGCCGAGCAGCACGGCGGTGCGCTCGGCCGCGCCGAGGCCGTCGGCGATCCGCGCCAGCAGGTCGAGGGTGAGCCCGATGCCGATGACGTCGTGGACCTCGCGTTTGCGGCGCAGCGCCTCGCGGGCGCGGGGCTCGGCGCGGCGCCAGTCGGCGCGGACGGCGTGCGCGAGGGCGAGGATGCGCAGGACGTAGGAGCGGACCCAGTCCTCGCCGTGCGCCTCGCACAGGCCGAGGGCGCGCTCGCAGACGGCGGTGGCCCGCTCGGCCTGCCCCAGGAAGGCGTACGCGCAGGCCAGTTCGACCAGGTCCAGGCCGTGCAGGCTGAGGTGCTGGCCGGGCACGGGGCCCCGGGCGACGGTGGTCTCGTAGTGGGCGCGGGCGGCGCCGAGGTCGTCGGCGAAGAGCTGGACGACGCCGATCACGTAGTCGGCGTGCGCGGCCTCCGCCGGGTCGCCGAGCCGCTCGGCGAGAGCACGGGCCTCGCGGGCGCGGCGCAGGCCCCGGGTGAGGTCCTCGGGGCTGCCGGCGAGCAGGGCGGAGACCCAGAGGGCGCGGGCGCGGCCGGCGGTCGGGGCGGGGTTGGCGTCGAGGGCGCGGTCGAGCCAGTAGCGGCCCTCGCGCGGGGCGCCGCAGGCGTGCCAGTAGAACCAGAGGGTGCCCGCGAGCCGCAGGCCGGCACCGGCCTCGCCGGGGGTGGTGAGGCTGAAGTCGAGGGCGGCGCGCAGGCTGTCCCGGTCGGCGCGGAGCCGGGCGACGATCTCCCGCTGGCCGGGCCCGAACCAGGCGGCCTCGGAGGCGTCGGCGTGGAGCTGGACGTGGTCCCGGTGCCGCCGCCGGGCGGCTTCCTCCGCGCCGGGCCGCTCCCGGAGCCGGTCGAGGCCGTAGTGGCGGAGGGTGTCCAGGAGGCGGTAGCGGGCGCCGCCGCCGTCCGGGTCCTCCTCCCGGACGAGCACGGACTTGTCGACGAGCCCGGCGACGGCGTCCAGGACGTCGGGCGGACGGCTCCCCGGCTCGCCCCCGTCCTCTTCGCGCGGGCCGGGTTCGTGGCACACCGCCTCGGCCGTCTCCGGGTCGAGGCACACCGCCTCGGCGGTCTCCAGGTCGAAGCTGCCTTGCAGTACGGACAGCCGGGCCCATGCCGACTGCTCCCGTGCCGTGCAGAGTTCATGGCTCCAGTCGACGGCCGCGCGGAGCGTCCGGTGGCGGGGCAGGGCCGCCGGGCTGCCGGCGGTGAGGAGGCGGTAGCGGTCGTCGAGGCGGGCGAGGAGCTGGTCGAGGCCGAGGACGCGCATCCGGACGGCGGCGAGCTCGATGGCGAGCGGGAGCCCGTCGAGGCGGCGGCACAGGCGGGCCACGGCGGCGCGGTTGGCGGGGGTGAGCCGGAAGCCGGGGAGCACGGCGGCGGCGCGGTCGGCGAAGAGGGCGAGGGCCGGCTGGGACTCGGCGGCGCAGAGGTCGCCGTCCGGGTCGGGGACCGGCAACGGCCGTACCTCCATGAGGTGTTCCTCGGTGAGGCCGAGGCGGTGCCGGCTGGTGGCGAGGATGCGGACGCCGGTCGTACCGCGCAGCAGCGCCGCGGCGAGGGCGGCGCAGGCGGCGAGCAGATGCTCGCAGTTGTCGACGACGAGGAGCAGGCGCCGCTCGCGGAGCCGCTCCACCAGCGCGTCCAGGGGCGGCCGGTCGGAGTGGTCGTACAGGCCGAGGGCGTCGGCGACGGCCAGCGGGACGAGCACCGGGTCGTGCAGGCCGGCGAGGGCGACGTAGCGGACGCCGTCCGGGAAGGCGCGTTCGACGCGGGCCGCGACCTGGGCGGCGAGCCGGGTCTTGCCGACCCCGCCGGGGCCGGTGAACGTGACGAGGCGGGCCTTGGCCAACAGCTCGCGGCCCGCGGCCTGTTCGTCTCTCCGGTCGACGAAGCTGGTCGTCTCGACCGGCAGATGGCAGCCCCCACGCGGCGCCGATCCGCCCATGATCAGCCAGCCCTCCTCTTGGCCGTCCGACCACGGTCCCCCGGCGGACCGGGAGAACGCACACGGACGTCACGCGGGTGGGTGCACTTCGGCGGGGGCCACTTGCGGCGGCGGGTACGCGCGTACACTGCGCGGCCGATTCACGCGGCCGATTCACGCGGCCGATTCACGCGGCCGATTCACGCGGCCGATTCACGCGGCCGATTCGCGCGCCCAAATCCACGCGGCCAATTTTACCGTCTTGACCTGTCCATGCCATTCCCTGGACGATGAGCGGCACTCGCACAGCCATCGCACAGGTACGTAGGTACGTCGCACTGAACCACCCCCACCTCCCCAGGAGACTTCATGCGACTTCGCATACGCGGCTCCGGTGCCCGCACCGGCAGACGGACCGCCGCACTCGGCGCCCTGCTCGCCCTCACCCTCACGGCCCCCGTGTCGGCGACGGCGACCCACGCGACCGCCGACAGTGCCCGACCGTCCGCCCCGTCGGCGGACGACGTCCGGCAGTACGAGATCCACCAGAGCACCACCCCGGTGACCCGCGCCGCCATCCAGCAGGCCGGCGTCTCCGTGGACGAGGCCGACGAGGAGACGGTGGTCGTCTCCGGGCGGCCCGCGCAGATCGCCGCGCTGAAGCGCCTCGGCTACGACGTCACGCCGCTCGGCGCGGCCCCGGACCGGTCGTCCGCCGCCGACCAGCTGCGCCTGTTCGACTTCCCGACGGCCGACTCGAAGTACCACAACTACGCCGAGGCGAACGCCGAGATCGACCAGCGGCTCGCCGCCTACCCCTCGATCATGAGCAAGCAGGTGATCGGCAAGTCGTACCAGGGCCGGGACATCGTCGCGATCAAGGTCAGCGACAACGTGGCGACGGACGAGAACGAGCCCGAGGTCCTCCTCACCTTCCACCAGCACGCGCGCGAACACCTGACGGTGGAGATGGCGCTGTACCTGCTGCGCGAACTCGGCGCCGGATACGGATCGGACTCCCGGGTCACGAACATCGTCAACAGCCGGGAGATCTGGATCGTCCCCGATCTCAACCCCGACGGCGGCGAGTACGACATCGCCACCGGCTCCTACCGGTCGTGGCGCAAGAACCGGCAGCCCAACTCCGGTTCGTCGTACGTGGGTACGGACCTGAACCGGAACTGGAACTACAAGTGGGGCTGCTGCGGCGGCTCCTCGGGCTCCACGTCCTCGGAGACCTACCGGGGCGCGGCCGCCGAGTCGGCGCCGGAGGTGAAGGTGGTCGCCGACTTCGTGCGCAGCCGGGTCGTCGGCGGCAAGCAGCAGATCAAGGCCGGGATCGACTTCCACACGTACAGCGAGCTGGTGCTGTGGCCGTTCGGCTACACGACCGCCGACACGGCCACCGGGATGACCGCGGACGACGCCGCCGCGTTCAAGGCGGTCGGGCAGAAGATGGCGGCGAGCAACGGCTACACGCCGGAGCAGTCGAGCGACCTGTACATCACCGACGGCTCGATCGACGACTATCTTTGGGGCTCCCAGAAGATCTTCGACTACACCTTCGAGATGTACCCGACGTCCAGTTCCGGGGGCGGCTTCTACCCGCCCGACGAGGTGATCGAGCGGGAGACCTCCCGGAACCGGGACGCGGTGTTCCAACTGCTGGAGAACGCGGACTGCATGTACCGGTCGATCGGGAAGGAAGCGCAGTACTGCAGCTAGCCGACCGGGACCCCGACGGGTGAGCCCCTCCGGCGGTGGGGCAGCCACCGGGGCCGGAGCGGCTCGGCCGTGGACGGGACGGGGCTACTCCTTGCGGAGGGCCTTGCCCTTGTCCACGGCCCCGTCGTCGGCCTTGTCGTCGGCTTCGGCCTTGTCGTCGGCTTCGGCCTTGTCGTCGGCTTCGACTTCGGCTACGGCTACGTCCGCGGCCTCGTCCTTCTCTTCCGTGCCGTCGTCGAAGTACGCGTCGAGGACCTCGTCCAGCTGGTCCTCCCACTCCTTGAAGCGGGAGCGGGACGTGGCCTCGATCTCGATCGGGTACCAGCGGCGGTCCGGGGTGTGGACGGTGATCGTGAAGCGCTTGCCGAAGCGCGGGGCCTCGGTCTCGATCGCGCCGATCTCGTCCCAGCGGAACTCGCACTTCTCCTCGTCGAGGCTGAGGCGCACGCCCTGGTGGTCGGCCACTATCCGGGCACGGCGGTCGGCGGCCTCGAAGGCGGGCCCCTCGGGGGTCTCCTCGTCGCCCGCGGCGCCGTCGGCGTCCTCGTCCGCCGTGGCCTCGCCCTCGGCCGCGGCCGCCGGTTCGGCCGCCTCCTGCACGTCCTCGGCCTCCTCGGCCGCCTCCGGCCGGGCGTCCTCCGGCTTCGCGTCCGCCGGCTCGGCGGGCGCGGGTCCGGTGAGCCCGGGGATGAAGGCCGGGTCGAATCCGGCGCCCTCCAGGGGCTGGCTGTTGGCTCCTATGCGCTGCTCCACAGCGGGCAGTATGGTCCAAGAACCTGTGCCGGACACAGCCAGCCCCGGACTTCGTTATCAGACGCCTACACGAAGACGCCGAGACGCCCTACACGAACACACTCAGCACACCCGCCACCCCGAACCCCGCCACCGACAACACCGTCTCCAGCACGGTCCACGTCCTCAGGGTGTCCCGCTCGCTGATGCCGAAGTACTTGGCCACCATCCAGAATCCACCGTCGTTGACGTGCGAGGCGAAGATCGAACCCGCCGAGATGGCCATGATGACGAGGGCCACGAAGGCCTGGGAGTGGTGGCCCTCGGTGAGGAGCGGGGCGACGATGCCGGCCGTCGTCACGATCGCCACCGTCGCCGAGCCCTGGGCGACCCGCAGGACCACCGAGATCAGGTACGACAGGACGATCACCGGGAGGCCGACGCCGTTGAAGGTGTCGGAGAGGGCCTGGGCTACCCCGCTCGCCTTCAGTACGGCGCCGAAGATCCCGCCCGCGCCGACCACCAGCAGGATGTTGCCGACCGGCTTGAGGGACGCCGTCGACACGGTCTCCAGGGACTTGCGGGACCAGCCCCGCCGGATGCCGAGCAGGTAGTAGGCGAGGACCAGGGCGATGGTGAGGGCGACCATCGGCGTCCCGAAGAACTCGAGGACCGAGCGGCCGGTGGAGGGGTCCAGGGCGATGGAGGAGAAGGTCGCGGCGAGGATGAGGACGAGGGGCGTGCCGATGATGGCCAGGACCGTCGCGAGCGGGACCGGCTTCTCCTGGGGCGCCACCCCGGCCGCCCGCTGCTCCGCCAGCACCGCCTGCCTGGCCTCCTCGGCCGCCTCGACCATGTCCTGCGGTACGGCGACGAAGATCCGCCGGCCGATCCACGCCGAGTACGCCCACGCGGCCAGTACCGCCGGGATGCCGCAGACGACGCCCATGAGGATGACCCAGCCAAGCTGGACGTGCAGCAGCGCGGCGGCGGCCACCGGGCCGGGGTGCGGCGGCAGGAAGGCGTGGGTCATGGAGAGGCCGGCGAGGAGGGGGAGGCAGTAGAGGAGGATCGACTTGCCGCCCCGCTTGGCCGCCGCGTAGACGAGCGGGGCCAGGACGAAGATGCCGACGTCGAAGAAGACGGGGATGCCGAAGATCAGGCCGGTGAGGCCCATGGCGAGCGGGGCCCGCTTCTCCCCGAAGAGGTTGAGGAGACGGGTCGCCAACACCTCCGCGCCGCCACTGACTTCGAGGATCGCGCCGAGCATGGTGCCGAGGCCGATGATGATCGCGACGTGGCCGAGGATGCCGCCCATGCCGGACTCGACGGTGGAGACGGCGTCCGAGCGCTGGACGGTGCCGAAGAGTTCGGTGACCGAGAGCCCGGCCAGCAGGCCGACGGCTATGGAGACGGCGAGGAGGGCCACGAAGGGCTGCAGCCGGACCTTGATGATCAGGAAGAGCAGAAGGGCGATGCCGATGGCGGCGACGGTGAGGAGTCCGGCGGTGCCGTCGAGGAGGAGGAGCAGGCCTCCGGTGTGGGGCGGGGTGGTGGGGGCGGGGGCGGACGCGGCGAGCGGTAGGGACATGTGGGGGTCCTCTGCGTAAGTTCATGAGGCTTTCGGGCAGGGGGCATCGCGGTACGGCACCCGGGCGGGCGCCGTACCGTGACAGACGTACGGTGTGCGGGAGTTGGTGGGGGGCGGCGGCCTCAGCCGAGGACGGCGAGGGCGTCGATCTCGATGAGGAGGCCGGCGGGCAGACCGACGTACACGGTCGTGCGGGCGGCGGGCGGCGCGGTGAGCGCCTGCTCCTCGAAGTACGTGTTGTAGATGCCGTTCATCTCGGCGAAGTGGTCCACGTCCGTGAGATAGACGCGGATCATCATGACGTCGTCCCAGGAGGCGCCGCCCTCTTCGAGGATCGCCTTGACGTTGGCGAGGGTCTGGAGGGTCTGCTCGCGCAGGGTGGGGCCGGCCGGGGTCGGGGGCCTGCCCTCCTCGGCGGGCAGGAAGCCGACCTGGCCGGCGACCTGGAGGATGTTGCCCTTCCGGACGCCGTGCGAGAACTTGGCGGGCGGGGTGGTGTGGGTCGTGGGGGTGAGGGCGGTCTTCTCGGTCATCTGGTGCCGGCTTCCTTGATCGGGGTTCTGCCTGAGTACTCGCCGCTGATCGCGTCCGCCGTACGGCGCACCTGCGGGAGCAGGGTGAGGAGTTCGTCGGCGGTGACGACGACGTTGGGCGCGGAGACCGACATCGCGGCGACGACCCGCCCGTCGGCGCCGCGGATCGGTGCGGCCACGCAGTTGATGGACTCCTCGTGGCCGCCGAGGTCGGTGGCCCAGCCCTGTTCGCGCACCTTGGCCAGTTCCCTGAGGAACGCCTCCGCGTTCGGCGTCGAACGGGCCGTGTACATCGGGTAGTCGAGCTTGTCGGCGAGGGCCCGCCGTTCGGGCTCGGGCAGGTCGGCGAGGAGCAGCTTGGCGACGGCGGCGACGGTGATGGCGACGGGCTTGCCGATCCGTGAGTACATGCGCACCGGGTAGCGGCTCTCGACCTTGTCGATGTAGAGGACCTCGCCCTCCTCGAACACGGCGAGGTGCACGGTGTGTCCGCAGGCCGCGTTGAGGCGGGCCAGGTGGGGGTGGGCGATCTCGCGGACGTCGAGGTTCTCCATCGCCTCCTGGGCGAGGGCGAAGAGGCGGGCGCCGAGGCGGTAGCGCTGGTCGGACTGGCGGTAGACCAGGCCGTGTTCGTGGAGGGTGCGCAGCAGCCGCAGTGCGGTCGACTTGTGCACACCGAGGCGGTCGGCGACCTGGCCGAGGTCGGCGGGGCCCTCGGCGAGCAGGGGCAGGATGCTGAGCGCTCGGTCGACGGTCTGGCTCATGGGGTGCGTTCCTCCTCTTCGGCCGCGTCGGCTTGCGTCCAGCCGGGGCCGAGTCGAAGTCTCTCCCACCCGCTGTCGTCGAGGGCGGTCAGGCGGTCGGTGGTGTCGCGGGCGGGGGGCGGGGCGAGGTCGGCGGGGGTGGTGAGGGCGGCGGCGGCGAAGAGGTGGCCGAGCCGGAGCGTCCGCGGGAGCGGCAGGCCGCGCAGGATGCCGGAGAGGAAACCGGCGGCGAAGGCGTCACCGGCGCCGACGGGGGCCACGACGTCGACGGTGGGGGCGGGTTCGAAGGTGACGGTGGGCCGGGGCCGGGGGGTGGGGCCGCTTACCGGCGCCGGCCGGGTGCCGCCCGCGCCCACCCGTGCCGCCCCAGCGGCACGACTGCCCGCGGCTGAGAAGGGGGGCCGGCCGTGGCGCCCCGTCAGGGGCGCAGGGCTGCATTTGATTTGCGGCTGCCGCCGCGTGGGCGCGACCAGCCACAACCAGCCCGCGGCCGAAACGAAAGCCGTCGCCCCCCGGGCGCCTTGCTTCACCACCAGCGCCTCCGGCTCCGGCAGCAACTCCCGGACCGCCGGCGGCCCTCCCGTCACCCCCCACGCCTGCTCCGCCTCGTCCTCCCCCACGAAGACGACATCGGCCCGCCGCGCCAGCTCCAGCAGGACGGACGGGCCGTCGCCCGAACCCCACAGCCCCGCCCGATAGTTCACGTCGAACGACACCAGGGGCCGCTCCCCGCCAGCAGCCGTCAGTTCCCGCAGCAGCCCCAGGCACCCCTCCGACAGCGCCGCCGTGATCCCCGACAGGTGCAGGACCCGGCCCGCGCGCACCGCGCCGGCGTCCACGTTCGCCACCGACATCGCGGAGGCGGCCGACCCCGCCCGGTAGTACGCGACCTCGTGCGCTTCCGTCGCCCGGTCCCCCGCCGTGCGGAAGTACACACCCGTAGGGCGCACCGGATCGCGTCCGACGGACGAGACGTCGACGCCGTACGACGCGACGGTCTCCACCAGGTGGTCGCCGAACCCGTCCGTGCCGATCCGGCTGACCCACCGCACGGCGTGCCCGGCGGCGGCCAGCGCGCACGCCACGTTGGACTCGGCGCCGCCGATCGCGCGATCGAAGGACGGCACGTCCGCGAGGCGCCCCGGCCGGGTGGGCAGGAACGTGACCATGGACTCGCCGAGCGCGACGACGTCCACGGTGGCAACGGCGCCGGTGGCCTTCACGATGGTCGTGGCTCCTCGTCGTCGGGGAAGGGTCGCCGCGGGCTCCATTGACCCGGCGTTGGCGTGGATGTTAGACAGCGGTAAGCGATATACGCAATGTACGTTGCACAGCATGCAACCGAACTGATCAGGGAGGCTCCGTGTCCCTCGACACCGGTACCGAAGCGCTCGCCCGGCTCGCGGAGGAACGCGTCGACCACCGTTTCAAGGGCCTCCCGCCGGACGCCGAGGGCCTGACCGTGGGCGAACTGGCCGCCCAGCGCCGCAACCTGTTCTCCGGCGGCTTCGCGACCCCGGTGCTGGCCCTCTCCGCCGAGCGCCTGGAGCACAATCTCGCGCTCATGGGGACGTACACCGAACGGCACGGCCTGGCCTTCGCCCCGCACGGCAAGACCTCGATGGCCCCGCAGCTCTTCCGCCGGCAGACCGAGCGCGGGGCGTGGGGCATCACCCTCGCCGTGCCGCACCAGGTGCGGGTGGCGCGGGCGTTCGGCACCCGGCGGGTCTTCCTCGCGAACGAGCTCGTGGACGCGGCGGCGCTGCGCTGGATCGCCGCCGAGCTGGAGCGCGACGCGGACTTCCGGTTCGTCTGCTACGTCGACTCCGTGCGCGGGGTCGAGCTGATGGACGCGGCGCTGCGGCCGACGGGGGCCTCGCGCCCCGTGGACGTCGTCGTCGAGCTCGCCGCCGGGGAGGGCGCCCGTACCGGTGTCCGCACGGAGGCGGAGTGCGCGGCGGTCGCGGACGCGGTGGCCGGGGCGAAGACCCTGCGGCTGGTCGGGGTGGCCGGGTACGAGGGGGAGGTCCCGCAGGCCGACCCGGACCGGGTGCACGCCTATCTGCGCCGGCTGGTCGCCCTCGCCGTCGAGTTCGACAAGGCGGGCCGGTTCGCGGGGCTGACGGAGATCGTCGTGAGCGCCGGCGGCAGCGCCTGGTTCGACGCGGTCGCGGACGTCTTCGCCGGGATCCCCGAACTGTCCGCCCCCGTACTGAAGTTGCTCCGCTCGGGCGCCTACGTCTCGCACGACGACGGCCGCTACCGCGAGGTCACCCCCTTCAACCGCGTCCCCGAGGAGGGCGCCCTGGAGCCGGCCTTCCGGCTCTGGGCGCAGATCGTCTCCCGCCCCTCCCCGGAGCAGGCCTTCGCCAACGCGGGCAAGCGGGACGCGGCCTACGACCTCGACCTCCCCGTCGCCCAGGTGGTCCGCCGGGCGGGCACGGAGCGCCCGGCGACCGGGGTCTCGGTCACCGGCCTGTCCGACCAGCACGCCTGGCTGCACACCGGCCCGGAGGCGGACCTGGAGGTCGGGGACTGGGTGGGCCTCGGCCTCTCCCACCCGTGCACGTCGTTCGACAAGTGGCAGCTGATCCCGGTCGCCGAGGCGGACGGCACGGTCGTCGACTACATCCGCACCTACTTCTAGTTCTGGGGAGCCCGCCGTGGAGGACCTGGTCATCCGGGACGCCGACGTCGTGGACGGCAGCGGCGCGCCGTCCTACCGCGCGGACGTCGTCGTCGACGGCGGCCGGATCGTGTCGATCGTCAAGGAGGCCGCGGCGGCGGGCTGCCAGCGCCCGCGCGCGGTGCGCGAACTGGACGCGGAGGGCCTGGTCCTCTCCCCCGGCTTCATCGACATGCACGCCCACAGCGACCTGGCCCTGCTGCGCGACCCCGACCACAGCGCCAAGGCCGCACAGGGGGTGACCCTGGAGGTGCTGGGCCAGGACGGGCTGTCGTACGCCCCGGTCGACGACCGCACGCTGGCGGAGGTCCGCCGGGCGATCACCGGCTGGAACGGCTCCGGCGACGACATCGACTTCGACTGGCGGTCGGTGGGCGAGTACCTGGACCGCCTCGACCGCGGCATCGCCGTCAACGCGGCCTATCTCATCCCGCAGGGCACGGTCCGCGCGCTCGCCGTCGGCTGGGAGGACCGCGCGGCCACCCCGGCCGAACTGGACCACATGCGCCGGCTGGTGGCGGAGGGCATGGCACAGGGCGCGGTCGGCCTGTCCTCCGGCCTCACCTACACCCCCGGCATGTACGCGCCGGACGCCGAACTGACCGAACTGTGCCGGGTGGTGGCGGAGTACGGCGGCTACTACTGCCCGCACCACCGCTCCTACGGCGCGGGCGCCCTGGAGGCGTACGCGGAGATGGTCGACCTCGCCCGAGAAGCGGACTGCTCCCTCCACCTCGCCCACGCCACCATGAACTTCGGCGTGAACAAGGGCCGGGCCCCCGAGCTGCTCGCCCTCCTCGACGAGGCCCTCGCCGCCGGCGCCGACATCACCCTCGACACCTACCCCTACACCCCCGGCAGCACGACCCTCGCGGCGATGCTGCCGAGCTGGGCGAACGAGGGCGGCCCGGCGGCGGCCCTCGCCCGTCTGACGGACGACGGGACATCCGAACGCATCCGCCACCACCTGGAGGCCGTCGGGTCCGACGGCTGCCACGGCGTCCCCATCGAGTGGGACACGATCGAGATCTCGGGCGTGACCGACCCGGCCCTCACGGACTTCGTCGGCCGCACGGTCCAGGAGTCGGCGGACGCCCGCGGGGAGTCCCCCTGGACGACGGCCCGCCACCTCCTCGTCACCGACCGCCTGGGCACCACGATCCTCCAGCACGTGGGCCACGAGGAGAACGTCCGCACGATCATGCGCCACCGGGTCCACACCGGCGGCTCGGACGGCATCCTCCAGGGCACGAAACCCCACCCCCGCGCCTACGGCACGTTCCCGCACTACCTCGGCCACTACGTGCGGGAGCTGGGCGTCCTCACCCTGGAGGAGTGCGTCGCCCACCTCACGTCCCGCCCCGCGGCCCGGCTCCGCCTGCCGGACCGCGGCCTCGTACGCGAGGGCTACCGAGCGGACGTCGTCCTCTTCGACCCTCTGACGGTGGCGGCAGGCTCGACGTTCGAGAACCCGCGCCGGCTGCCGACGGGCATCCCGCACGTCCTGATCAACGGCCGCTTCGTGATCGAGAACGGCCGCAGAACGGACGAGCTGGCGGGACGTGCCATCCGACGTGCACCCCAGTGCTTTTAGGGGCGCGGGGAACTGCGCGACCAGCCCCCACCCACCCGCACCCGAGAACGAACCGCCCGCCACCCCCTACGGCTTGGGCAGGGTGCAACCACTCGCACTCAGGCTCAGCACGTTCCCCGTCGTGAAGCACGCCGGAATGATGTACGTCTCCTCGGCGTAGTTGATCCCCTGCCGGACCGTCACGGTCCCGTTCTCGTCCACCTCGCACGGGTTGTCGACGGTGCACCGCTCCCCGTCCTCGTTGCCCGTGTTGTTGACGGCGACGACCTGGCCCGTGGTGGTGTCGATCACCGGCGACCCGGACGTCCCGCCGATCGTGTTGCACGCGGAGGTGTAACGGACCGAGTCCTTCCAGGTCCAGTCGCCCTCCTTCAGCCGGTACACGAACCCGTCGATGTTGCAGCTGTAGATCGTCTTCCAGTAGCCGGAGACGACCTTGATGGCGGTGCCGGCGACGGGGTGGGAGGCGCTGACGGTCAGCGGGCTGATGCCGTAGGAGCTCTTGATCGCCGCGTACGTCGTGGTGGTGCGGTAGATCGTGATGTCGGTGTCGGTCATCGTCGAGTAGACGACCTGGTTGGCGCGGAGCGTGGCGACCCGGGTGCCGGAGGAGTTCAGCAGGCCGAAGGTACGGCTGGAGGACTGGCCGGTGATGACCTCGCCGGGCTCGGGGAAGCCGGTCTCCAGGCAGTGGCCGTTGGTGAGGACCAGCGCGGGGTCGCTGTCCGCGGAGTTCGGGAAGCGGATGACCGAGCCGGAGCAGTTGCTGAGCGAGACGGTGCCCGCGAAGTTGACGGTCACCGCCGCGGCCTTGGCCGTCTGCGGCGCGGCGACCGCCGGAGCCGTGCCGATCCCGGTGATGGCCAGGGAGGCGAGCGCGGCGACGAGAGGCTTGTTCATGTGGGGGTCCCCTCTGTACGACGAGGTGACCGGAGATCTTCCGGCCACCCGCTGTTTTTGTCATGCACATTCTCATCACATGGGCGCACGCGGGCAAGGAGTTGTTTCAGGACCGGTGTTGGCGGGTTTCCGCGCAGGAGGCACCGACGCACTCGAAGAACGCCGGGGTGAACCGAACCGCTAGTGGGACTTGCCGCCGCCACCCCTTCCGTGCCCCCAGCCGTGCCCTCCGCCCGAGTAGGTCGCCGTCGGCGTCGTGCCGGTGGTGGCGGTCGGCGACGGCGTCCCGCCCGTCCCGCCGGTCGCGATGGCGCTCGGGGAGGCACCTGACGAAACGCTCGCCGACGCGTCCGGCCGGGCCGACGACGACGTCGCGGCCGGTGCGGCAGACGCGGCCGACTTCGGCGAGGAGGCGGCGGACCCGGTGCGCGGACTCTGCCCGGGCGCCACCGCGGCCGACGACTCACCGGCCGTGCGCTTCGCACCGCCCTGCCCGCCCGGCGTGCCGTCGGTGGACGGGGCCGAGGAGAAGGGAAGACCCACGATCAGCGCGAGCACGGAGGCGGCACCCACCGCTCCCACCGCGGCGACCACGTACGTGCCACGCCGGCCTCGCACACCTCGCACACCCCACACACCCCGCACGCCTCGTGCACCGCGGGCCGCCCGCCGCCGGTCCGCCCGGCCCGGTTCCGCCCGACCCGGTTCCGCCCGGGCGGGGGCGATCCGGGGCAGCTCGCGCGTCTCGTCGTATGCGTTGAGCCAGCCGTGCGCGGTCGCCGGGTCCCGGTACTCCTCGTACGCGGGGGTCGGTCCACCCGCGGGTCGGTAGACGCTGGGCGCCCCGGTCTCGTCCTCGGCAGATCTCGGCATGGACGCGGATTGTAGGGAGAGGAGGGCCCTTTGAGACAGCTACCGGCGATAACAGGCCAAACCGCCGGGCCTCGCCCCGCCCCTGCCCCGCCCCCGCCTGTCCCCCACACGTGTCTCACGTGGCGGAAAACACGGACCGGTGGGCGTTACCGCCCCGTAAGCTCACCGACATGCAGGTGATCCAGTCGACCAAGCTCGCCAATGTCTGTTACGAGATCCGGGGTCCGGTTCTCGAGGAGGCGATGCGGCTAGAGGCGGCGGGGCACCGCATCCTCAAGCTCAACACCGGCAACCCGGCCGCCTTCGGCTTCGAGTGCCCGCCGGAGATCCTGGAGGACATCCTCCGCAACGTCTCCACGGCACACGGCTACGGCGACGCGAAGGGTCTGCTGGCCGCCCGGCGCGCGGTCGTCATGCACAACCAGACCATCGGCATCGAGACCGACGTCGAGCACGTCTTCGTCGGCAACGGCGTCTCGGAGCTGATCGTGATGGCGATGCAGGGGCTCCTGGACGACGGGGACGAGGTTCTCGTACCCGCCCCGGACTACCCCCTGTGGACCGCGGCGGTCTCGCTCTCCGGCGGCACAGCCGTGCACTACCGCTGCGACGAGCAGTCGGACTGGATGCCCGACCTCGCCGACATCGAGCGCAAGGTCTCCGACCGCACCAAGGCGATCGTCATCATCAACCCGAACAACCCGACGGGCGCGGTGTACGACGAGGCGATGCTGCGCGGGCTGACCGACATCGCCCGCCGCCACAACCTGCTCGTCTGCTCGGACGAGATCTACGACAAGATCCTCTACGACGGTGCCACGCACACGCCGACCGCGGCCGTGGCCCCGGATCTGCTCACGCTCACCTTCAACGGCATGTCCAAGGCGTACCGGGTGGCCGGCTACCGGGTCGGCTGGATGTCCATCTCCGGGCCCCGGGCGCACGCCGACTCCTACATCGAGGGCCTGACGATCCTCGCGAACATGCGGCTGTGCGCGAACATGCCGGGTCAGCACGGCGTGGTGGCGGCACTCAGCGGGCGCCAGACGATCAACGACCTGGTGCTGCCGGGCGGGCGGCTCAAGGAGCAGGTGGATCTCGCCTACGACCTGCTCACCCAGATCCCGGGCGTGAGCTGCGTGCGCCCCAAGGGCGCGCTGTACCTCTTCCCGCGGCTCGATCCCCAGGTCTTCAAGATCAAGGACGACCGGCAGATGGTCCTGGACCTGCTGCGGCAGGAGAAGATCATGGTCGTCCAGGGCAGCGGCTTCAACTGGCCGGAGCCGGACCACTTCCGGGTGGTGACCCTGCCGTCGGTCGGGGACCTGCGGGACGCGATCACGCGGATCGGGCGGTTCCTGGACGGGTACGGCCAGCCGTAGGTAGCCGTTGCGCCACGGTCCGTGAGCCCGGTCAACTTTAGACGAAATCTAAGCTAGGATGGCTTCCTGTCAGAGCACAGGAGGCCATCTCCCATGTACGAACCGATCCGCACCAAGTCGGTCCACAGCACGATGGCCGGCACACCTTCCGACTTCCCCCACCGGACGCGCGAGGAGGAGCTGGACATCCAGCTCGCGGGACACCTCGCGGCGCTGCTGGCCGTCACCGACGAACTGCGCGCACTCACGCCGTCCACCGACCTCGACGCCGCCGCGATCCGGCTGGCCGAGCAGGTGGCCCGGCTGCGGGGCGGACGGACGCCGGTCCGCGCGTCACTGACGGCGGTCCAGGAGCCGGCCGCGCTCCACGAGCGTGCGCATGCGCTCGCGGGCCGCGCGCTGGTGGTCGCGGCGTCCCGGGCGGACACCGCGGCGGCGATCCTCGCGGCGGAACGCATGGACGCCCACGCGGCGGCCACGGAACTCACCACAGCCGGCTGACCCACCCCCCGGACGGCCCCGGTCCGCGCGCTCCCGCAGCGACGCGCGGACCGGGTTGCCACATGTCAGTACGCTGAGGTCATGGGCATGGACTACCCGAAGATGCGCGCGATCGCCGAGCAACTCGGGGCCTACGCGGAGCAGCTCGAAGGGACCTGGAGCGTCGAGATCGGCCCCTCCGGTCCGATACTGGCGATGATGTGCCCGTCGAAGCGCCATGAGGGCACGGTCAGCCGTATCCGCAATCAGCTGAACACCCAGCTCCAGGTCACCCACCCCGGCTACATGTGCGAGAACGGCCCGGAGATCGAGCACCCCGCCCTCGGCCGCATGCGCCGCCCCGACGCCGTCGTCATCCCCGAGGACGTGCTCGACGAGGAGGGGCAAGCCGTGGACGCCTCGCACGTGCTGGCGATCGTCGAGATCGGGTCACCGTCCAACCCGGACATCGACTACGCCGAGAAGATCAGCGAATACGCGGCAATGGGCATCGCCCACTTCATGATCGTCGACCCGCGGAAGGGCACGATCGAGGTGCATTCAGACCCGTGCGGGGACCACCACTACCGGCGCATGGACCCGTACATCTACGGCGACCTGGTGCCCTTCGGCCCCTGGCAGGTGGAGACCTCCGCCTTCCGCCGGTACGGCAAGGCCGGGAACGACCCCGTCTGACGGCGCTCGGCGGACTCCGGCGCTCCGGTTTCGTTCCGGGGCGCCCCCTTCACCCCTCGTTCACCCGTTCCACCCAGGACTGAGGGATTCCGGGAGCACTCTCCACCTCGTGAGACGTATCGCGGGAATCGTCCTCGCGGTGCTGCTGATCGGTGGCGTGGTGGCTGCCGTCGTCGCAGGCCGGCAAGGGGATGGCAAGGGCACGGCAACGAAGACCGTGCGCGGTGTGATCGGTTCGGAGAAGTCGGACTTCTTCGCCGATCCCGATGTGGTGAAGGCCCTCGCCGCCAAGGGCTACACCGTGAAGACGGAGGCGTCCGGATCCTGGGCCATGGAGGATCTGGACCTGAAGGGCTACGACTTCGCCTTCCCGTCCAGCTCGGCGCCCGCCGACACGCTGGCCGAGAAGTACCACGCCCGCCAGCCCCTCCCCCGGCCCTTCTACTCCCCCCTCGTGGTGGTGGCCCACCGCAGCGCGGCCCAGGTGCTGGCCGCCAACGGCCTCGCCGTGCTCGACGGGAAGGGCAAGGGGACCCTGAAGATGGCCGCTTACCTGGACGCCGCCCGGCACAACCGGACCTGGCAGCAGCTCAACGGGGCCAAGGCGCACGGCGAGTTGACCGGGACGCTGTACATCACCAGCACCGACCCCGAGACCTCCAACTCCGGCGCCCTCTACCTCGCCGCCGCCTCCTACGTCGCCAACGGGGGGCGGGTGGTGGCGAGTGATGCCGATGTCAGGAAGACGGCGCCGCTGCTGCACAAGCTCGTCAGCGTGCAGGGTGCCCAACAGCCCAGCAGCGACTCGGTGTTCCGGGACTTCATCAGCGGCGCCGGCAACCCGCTGGTGTGCCTGTACGAGTCGCAGGTCGTGTCGCTGCTCGCGGAGCAGCACGGCTCCGACGACCTCGTCGTCCTCTACCCGGACACCACGGTCAACAGCGACCACACCATCGTGCCGCTCGACGACGCCGGCCGGGAACTCGGCGAACTCCTCAGCACCGACCCGACCCTGCGCAGGCTCGCCGTCAGGCACGGCTTCCGGCCCCAGGGCGACTCCGCCGAGTTCGTCAAGGCCACCGCCGACCGCGCCGCCTACCTCAACCAGACACTGACCGGCGTCCGGCAGGCGCCCGTGCCCACCTCCACGGTGCTGCACGACATGGCCCGCCGTGCGCGCGGCTGACGGGGGGACCCTGTGAGCAACTTCGACAAGATGAGGCCGAGCGGCGGTGAGCACCCGCCCACGCTGAGCGGTGAGGACGTCTTCACGCTGACCCCGCCCGAGGCGGTCGCGCCCGTGCCGCGCGAGAAGGCGGGCGGGCTGGTGCCCGTCGACGACGGCGTCCGTACGGACATGGCGCGGAGGGCCTCCGACTACGTCCGCGACCTCGCCGCCCTGGACGCCCGGTCACCGGAGTTCGCGAGCAAGGTCGGCGAGATCACCGGCCTCGGCGCCGGCGAGATGCGCACCGCCGCCTCGCAGTCCAACCGCATGCTGGAGCGTGCCGTCCGCAGCCTGCCCGACAAGGGCGGCGACGCCCAGGCCAAGGTGGCCGGCTCGCTGGTCGAGCTGCGCCGGGTCGTGGAGGACCTGGACCCGCGCGACCTGCCCGCGGGCAAGGGCCGCAAGTTCCTGTCCCGGCTGCCCGGCGGCAACAGGCTCCGCGACCATGTCGCCAAGTACGCCTCCGCGCAGGGGACGTTGAACAAGATCGTGGGCTCGCTGCGCGGCGGGCAGGACGAACTCCGGCGGGACAACGCGGCGTTGCAGACGGAGCGGGTGCGGCTCTGGGAGACCATGGGCAAACTCCAGGAGTACGTGGTCCTCACCCAGGCCCTGGACACCGCCGTCGAGCAGCACGTCGCCCGGATCCCGGACCCCCAGGAGGCCGACGCCGTGCGGGCGGACGTGCTGTTCCCGGTCCGGCAGAAGCACCAGGACCTGCTCACCCAGCTCGCGGTGTCCGCACAGGGCTACCTCGCGATGGACGTCGTACGGCGCAACAACGACGAGCTGATCAAGGGGGTCGAACGCGCGGCCACCACCACCGTCTCCGCGCTGCGGATCTCGGTGATGCTGGCTTCCGCGCTCGACACGCAGAAGAAGGTGATCGAGCAGGTCAACGCGTTGCGCGGGACGACCGAGGACCTGATCCGGGGCAACGCCGAGATGCTCGCGAGCCAGAGCGGCGAGATCCAGCGGATCGCCGCCGACCCGGCCGTGGGCGCCGAGACGCTGCGGGCCGCGTTCCAGCAGATCTACCGGACCCTCGACGCCATCGACACCTACAAGGTGCAGGCGACCGAGGCGATGGCGAACACCGTGCAGTCCCTCACGGACGAACTCCAGCAGGCGAGCGCCTACCTGGAGCGCAGCCGGGCGAAGGGCGCGCTGGACGGCGGCCTCGCATGAACAGACGTGTTCTCCCTGCCCTCCTCGCGGCGGCGGCCGTCGTCCTGGCCGGCTGCACCTCCGAGGACCACGGCGACGACTCCACGGCCCCGAAGCCCGGCACCCTGCGGGTCCTCGCCTCCTCCGAACTCAGCGACATGACGGCCGTCTTCGACCGGGTCCGCAAGGACACCGGGGTCACGATCCGTCCGACCTACATGGGCACCCTGGACGCCATCGACCTGCTGGCCAGGGGAAAGGTGGACGGGAGGTACGACGCGCTCTGGCTGTCCTCCGACGACTATCTGCGGCTGCGTCCGGAGGCGGCGAAGAAGGTCGTCTCCGAGACCTCGATCATGTCCAGCCCGGTCGCGATCGGCGTGAAGACGTCCACCGTCCGCTCGCTGGGCTGGAAGCCGGCCGCCGTCACCTGGTCCCAGGTCGAGCGGGCCGTCGAAGCCGGCAGGCTGACGTACGGCATGACGGATCCGGCCCGCTCCAACTCCGGCTTCGCCACGCTGGTCTCGGTGGCCTCCGCGCTCTCCGGCGCCCAGTCGGCGCTCACCGACGACGACGTCACCAAGGCGACTCCCCGGCTGAAGAAGTTCTTCAGGGGCCAGTCCCTGACCTCGGGCTCCTCCGGCTGGCTGGCCTCGGCGTACCAGCGGCGCGGCAACGTCGACGCCCTGCTCAACTACGAGTCCGTGCTGCAGGGCATCCCCGGTCTCACCGTGATCCGCCCGAGCGACGGCGTGATCACCGCCGACTACCCGTTCTCCTCCCTGGCCTCGACCTCCGCCGCGACCCGCGAGGACGTCCGCAGGGTGACGGAGGACCTGCGCACCGCGGCCGTGCAGAAGCTCATCACGGACACCACGCACCGCCGTCCGGTCGTGGCCTCCGTCGCCCCGGCCGCCGGCCTGGACACCAGCCGCCGCCGCGAACTCCCCTTCCCCGGCAGCAAGTCGGTGGCCGACGGTCTCATCTCGGCCTACGAGAACGACCTGCGCCGGCCCTCCCGCACGGTCTACGTCCTGGACACCTCGGGCTCGATGAAGGGCGACCGCCTCTCCCGCCTGAAGAAGGCCCTCACCGGCCTCACCGGCGACTTCCGCGACCGCGAGGAGGTCACCCTGATGCCGTTCGGCTCGGACGTGAAGAGCGTCAGCACCCATGTGGTCGACGACAAGGCCGACCTCGCCGCGATCCGCAAGGACACCGACGCCCTGCACGCCGACGGCAGCACGGCGATCTACACCTCCCTGGAGAAGGCGTACGGCCGGCTGAACCCCTCCCAGGACACCTTCACGTCGATCGTGCTGATGACCGACGGCGAGAACACCACGGGCGCCAAGGTCGCCGACTTCGACGAGTTCTACAACAAGCTCTCCACCGACCGGCAGCAGATCCCCGTCTTCCCCATCCTCTTCGGCGACTCCTCCCATGCCGAACTCCAGCACATCGCCGCCCTGACCGGCGGCCGTCTCTTCGACGCCCAGCGGGGCTCGCTGGACGGCGCCTTCGAGGAGATCCGTGGCTACCAGTAGGGCTCTCGCCTACCTCGAATCCCGTAAGAACCTCACGGGCAGCGGGGCCGGCCTCGTCGGCCTGGTCCTGACCTTCACGGGGGTGGCGGGCACGTACTGGCCGGTGGTGGTGGCGGGCCTGTACGGCGCGGGCGCACTGATCGCGCCGCCGGAACGCCCGCCGCTGCCGGAGTTCCCGACCCCGTCCGCCCAGCTGGGCGAGGTGCGGGCCGACTTCCGCAAGCTGGAGACCTATCTGGCGGAGGTCGGACTGCCGGCCTCGACCGAAGCCCGGCTCGGCGAACTGACGGACCTGCTGACCGCGTTGCTGGACCCGGGCCGGCCCGCCGAGCTGCTCGCCCAGGACCCGGAGGGCGTCCATGTCCTCTCGCGGACGGTCCGGCAGGACATCCCGGAGGCGGTCGACAGCTTCGTACGCACCCGGTGGTGGACGCGGCTGGCCCCCGGCCAGGAGCCTCCCGAGCGGCACCTGGAGCGACAGCTGGCCCTGCTGAAGGAGGAGGCGGAGCGTCTGGCGGCAGACCTCAGGGACGCCGAGGCCCGGCGCCAGGAGACGCACACCCGGTACCTGGAGGACCGCAACAACTGAGGCCGGCCCCGGCCTCAGTCGTCGCGGTGGCGGTCAGGGACAGCTGATGCGGGTGTCGCCCGGGTCGGTGGTGCAGGTGTCGGTGCCGGCGCCGCCGTTGGCCGTGTCGTTGGCGGACACGCCGTCGGTGGTGACGACCCGGTCGTTGCCGGCGGATCCGTTCACGATGTCGTTGCCCGGTCCGCCGTAGAGGGTGTCGTTGGCGTTGCCTCCGTCGATGGTGTCGTTGCCGTAGTCGCCGTAGACCGTGTCGGTGCCGTCGTTGCCGCGGAGGGTGTCGTTGCCGCCCAGGCCGCAGATCACGTCGTTGCGGAAGGTGCCGTTGAGGGTGTCGGCGCCGCTGGTGCCGATGATCGTGCAGCCCCGGGAGTTGTTGACGGTGCCGGTCGCCGTGGCGGTGTTGTTGCCGGTCGCCGGGTCGGCCGGGGTGCCCGTGACCGTGGCGGTGTTGCCGAGGGTGCCGGTGGCGCGGGGTTCGGCGACGACCGTGACCGTGGTGCTCGCGCCCGGCGCCAGCGTGCCGAGGGCGCAGGTGGCGCCGGTCGCGGTGGTGGTGCAGCTGCCCTGGTCGGGGGTGGCCGAGATCAGGGTCGCGCCCCCTCCGGAGAGGGTGTCGGTCAGCGTGACCCCGGTGGCGGCCGCGGTGGAGGCGGCCGCGTTGGTCACGCGGACCGTGTAGGTGGCGCGGTCGCCGATGGTGACGGAGGACGGGCCGGTCTTGGTGACGGAGAGGTCCGCGCTGGGCGGCGGCGGGGTGCTTCCGCCCCCGCCCAGGTAGCGGGCGAGCGCGAAGTCGTTGTTCGGTCCGCCCTGCCCCGCGGCGACGATCCGGCCGTCGGACTGGAGCGCCACGCCGTGGGCCACGTCGGTGCCGCCGAAGCCCGTGGTCACCCGGCCGCCGGTGCCGAAGCCGCCGTCCGGACCGCCGTCGGTGTTGTACCGCAGGACCGCGAAGCCGCCGGCCCCGCCGCCTGCGACGACGATCCGCCCGTCGCTCTGCAGTTTCACGTCCTGGGCGCTTCCGCCGGGGGTGACGGCCAGGCCGTCGCCGTCGAAGGTCGTGTCCAGAGTGCCGTTGGTGTGGTAGCGGGCGAGCGCGAACCCGCCGCCGCCCCCGCCGGCCGCGACGATCTTGCCGTCGGGCTGGATCGCGAGCGCCTCCGCGGTGTCGTAGTCACCGAAGTCCGTCCGCTGGATGCCGCCGCTGCCGAACCCGGTGTCGAGGCTGCCGTCGCCGTTGTAGCGGATGAGCGAGAAGTCGAAGCGGGTCGTCCCGACCTGGCCCGCGACCACGATCTTGCCGTCGGGCTGGAGGGCCAGGGCGCGCACGTCGCCGCCCTCCTCCGGAGAGGGCGAGGGGTCGGTGGTCACCATGCCGTCACCGCTGAAGCTGGTGTCCAGGGTGCCGTCGGAGAGGTAACGGGCCACCGCGGCCTGGCCACCGACATAGCCCGCGGCGACGATCCTGCCGTCCGGCTGCACCGCGACGTCCATGGCCTCTTCGGGGGTGCCGAAGTCGGTGAACACCCGACCGTCACCGCCGCCGAATCCCGTGTCCAGCGTGCCGTCGGTGTTGTACCGGGCCACGGTGAACCAGCAGCAGTTCTCGTACCCGCGCCAACTGCCGCCCGCCACGACGATCTTGCCGTCGGGCTGGAGCGCCACGGCATGGGCCTCGCTCCACTGGAGCTCCTCGGGCGGGATCATGTTGTTGACGGGGGTCGTGACCCTGCCGTCGCCGCCGAAGCTCGTGTCCAGGGTGCCGTCGGCGTTGTGCCGGGTCAGCGCGAAGTCGCTCTCCGGCACCGTGTCGGAGGCGGAGGAGCCGACGGAGACGATCTTGCCGTCGGACTGCACCGCCACGTCGTTGGCGGAGTCGGTGCCACCGAGGTCGGTGCGGACCGTGCCGTCGCCGCCGAATCCGCTGTCCAGGTCGCCGGGGGCGGCGACCGCGGTGCCCGGCAGGGCCAGGAGCAGCGCCAGGAGGGTGGCTGCCACGGTTCCGGCCCGGATCGTGCGTGATCGAACACCAGGTGTGAACGATCGAACATGTGGTGTGAACATATCCGCCAGCGTTCCGGCGCCGGTCCACGGGTCGACGCGCCACGAGCCGCCTTGGGCTCACCGGCCGCAGGAAATCAGCCCGGCGGGCGACCGCGGCCCCACCCGCACAGGCGAAGGCCTGCCGTCCCCGTGCCCGTCGGGGCGGACGGGAGCAGGGACGGCAGGCCCAGGAGCCGCACACGCCGTTGTGCGCGGCCTCGCCGGTTCACACCGCGGCCGGTCGTGACGATCGCTGGTCAGGGCACATCCGGACCGGCCGCGGAGTCTTCTCGGAGGGAGACTCGGAGTCTTTTCCGAAGGGGGCTCAGCCCAGCCGCTCCACCAGCGCCCGGTACTCGGCCCACAGCTCCTTCGGCGTGTGTTCGCCGAAGGTGTTCAGGTGGTCGGGGACGAGGGACGCCTCCTCCCGCCAGACCTCCTTGTCGACGGTCAGCAGGAAGTCGAGGTCGCTGTCCGCGAGGTCGAGCCCGTTGGTGTCGAGGGCGTCCCGGGTCGGCAGCACGCCGATCGGTGTCTCGACGCCCTCGGCCTTGCCGTCCAGCCGCTCCACGATCCACTTCAGGACGCGGGAGTTCTCGCCGAAGCCCGGCCAGACGAACTTGCCCTGGTCGTTCTTGCGGAACCAGTTGACGTAGTAGATCTTCGGCAGCTTGGCCTGGTCCTTGTCCTTGGCCACGTCGATCCAGTGGGCCATGTAGTCGCCCATGTTGTACCCGCAGAACGGCAGCATCGCGAACGGGTCGCGGCGCAGCTCGCCGACCTTGCCCTCGGCGGCGGCGGTCTTCTCGGACGCGACGTTCGCGCCGAGGAAGACGCCGTGGTTCCAGTCGAAGGACTCGGTCACCAGCGGTACGGCGGTGGCGCGGCGGCCGCCGAAGAGGATCGCCGAGATCGGCACGCCCTTCGGGTCCTCCCACTCCGGCGCGATGATCGGGCACTGGGCGGCGGGCACGGTGAAGCGGGCGTTGGGATGGGCGGCCGGGACGTCGGACGCCGGCGTCCAGTCGTTGCCCTTCCAGTCCGTCAGGTGGGCCGGAGTCTCCTCCGTCATGCCCTCCCACCAGATGTCGTTGTCGTCGGTCAGCGCCACGTTGGTGAAGACGGCGTTGCCCCACAGCGTCTTCATCGCGTTGGCGTTGGTGTGCTCACCGGTGCCGGGCGCGACGCCGAAGAAGCCGGCCTCGGGGTTGATGGCGTAGAGCCGGCCGTCCTCGCCGAACCGCATCCAGGCGATGTCGTCGCCGATCGTCTCCACGGTCCAGCCGGAGACGGTGGGCTCCAGCATGGCGAGGTTCGTCTTGCCGCAGGCGGAGGGGAAGGCCGCGGCGACGTACTTCGACTCGCCCTGCGGCGGAGTCAGCTTGAGTATCAGCATGTGCTCGGCGAGCCAGCCCTCGTCGCGCGCCATGACGGACGCGATGCGCAGGGCGTAGCACTTCTTGCCGAGCAGGGCGTTGCCGCCGTAGCCGGAGCCGTAGGACCAGATCTCGCGCGACTCGGGGAAGTGCGAGATGTACTTGGTCTGGTTGCACGGCCAGGGGACGTCGGCCTGGCCCTCCGCGAGCGGGGCGCCGAGGGTGTGGACGGCCTTCACGAAGAAGCCGTCGGAGCCGAGTTCGTCGAGGACGGGCTGGCCCATGCGCGTCATCGTGCGCATCGAGGCGGCGACGTACGCCGAGTCCGTGATCTCCACGCCGAGAGCGGACAGCGGCGAGCCGAGGGGGCCCATGCAGAACGGGACGACGTACATCGTCCGGCCCTTCATCGAGCCGCGGAACAGGCCCTTCTCGCCCGCGAAACTGTTTTCTTCTCCGGTAAAGATGGCCCGCATCTCGGCGGGGGCCTTCCAGTGGTTGGTCGGGCCGGCGTCCTGCTCCCGCTCGGAGCAGATGAACGTGCGGTCCTCGACCCGGGCGACATCGGTCGGGTCGGAGGCCGCGTAGTAGGAGTGGGGGCGCTTGATCGGGTCGAGCTTCTTGAAGGTGCCCTTCGCCACGAGCTCTTCGCACAGTCGCTCGTACTCGGCCTCGGATCCGTCACACCAGACCACGCTGTCCGGTTGCGTCAGTTCGGCGATCTCGTTGACCCACGAGATCAGTTCCTGATGGTTGGTGGGGATGACGGTGGGAGCCGCGATGTCGCGCGCCACGATTGCTCCTAAATGAGGGATTTTTGATCTTGTGGCCCTGTTTTCAGGCCTTGTTGCCCCGTGGGGGCTGCGACCCGGATGCTTCGTAGCCGCTCATCCGGTGCCGACCGCACTCATTTGATCCTCCGACTCGATCACCCATCTGTCCAGAGGGAGTCACAGATGAGCGACGTGAGGAAGGCCACGGTTTCTGCGCCCACCTGCGTTTCTTTGCGTCCACATTGAGTTCGCCTCAAGGTCTTTTTGCTCATCGATGTGAGCGCAACCGAGGCCCCGTGAGACGATGGCCACTCTCCGGTGGTCATCGAGCGAGACTGATCCGTAACTTACGGTTCCGTAGGTACGATGCCCTTCATGACTGCGCCCGTCCCCGACGCGCCCACGGACTCGCCGACCGCCGGCCGTGGTTCCGCCGCGCTCTCCTCCCTGTCGCAACAGGTCAAGCCCAAGCTGCGCGGCTGGCTGCACCTGGGCATGTTCCCGGCCGTACTGGTCGCGGGCCTCGTCCTCACCGCCCTCGCCGACTCGCCGCGCGGCCGTATCGCCTGCGGGATCTTCGCCCTGACGGCATGCCTGCTGTTCGGCGTGAGCGCGCTCTACCACCGGGGCAACTGGACCCCGCGCATGGACGGGATCCTGCGCAGGCTCGACCACGCCAACATCTTCCTGATCATCGCGGGCACCTACACGCCCCTGACCATGCTGCTGCTGCCCGGAGCGAAGGGGCAGTGGCTGCTGTGGGGCATCTGGGGCGCGGCGGCCGCGGGGATCGTCTTCCGGGTCTTCTGGGTCGGCGCACCTCGCTGGCTGTACACGCCCTGCTACATAGCGATGGGCTGGGCGGCGGTCTTCTTCCTGCCCGACTTCATGCGCACCGGCGGTATCGCGGTCCTGGTCCTGGTGATCGTCGGCGGTCTCCTCTACAGCGCGGGCGGCGTGATCTACGGCATCAAGCGCCCGAACCCGTCACCGCGCTACTTCGGGTTCCATGAGGTGTTCCACTCCCTCACGCTGGCCGCCTTCGTCGTCCACTACGTCGGCATCTCCCTGGTGGCGTACCAGCACGCGTAGCTCCCGGCACCGCTCGTCCGAGTGGCCACGGCTTCCGAGCCGTGGCCACTTTTTTCATGCCCTCTTCCACATTACGACATCAACTCGCCATTGACAGCAACTGGATTTTGAGAGCTACTCTCATTTCATGGCTACTGTCACTCATCTTGAAGAGACGCACCAGAACCCCCGCCGCTGGTGGGCTCTCGGTGCCCTGGTCGCGAGCATGCTGGTGCTCGGCTTCGACACGACGATCCTCAACGTGGCGCTCCCGACGATGGCCGAGGAGCTCGGCGCCACCACCAGCCAGCAGCAGTGGATGGCGGACGCGTACGTCATCGTCTTCGCGTCGCTGATGCTCCCCGCCGGACTCCTCGGCGACCGCTTCGGCCGCCGCCGGATGCTCGTCGTCGGCCTGCTGGTCTTCCTGGCGGGCTCGGTGATGGGCTCGCTCGCCGGCGACGTGAACTGGGTGATCGCCGCCCGCGCGGCGATGGGCGTCGGCGCGGCGCTGGTGATGCCGCTCGCGATGTCGGTGCTGCCCTCGCTGTTCGGGCCGGGCGAGCGCACCCGGGCCGTCGGCATCGTCTCGGCCGCCTCGGCGCTCGGCCTGCCGCTCGGCCCGATCATCGGCGGCTTCCTGCTCAACCACTTCTGGTGGGGCTCGGTCTTCCTGATCAACGTGCCGATGGCCGCCATCGGCATCGCCGCCTGCGTCTTCCTGCTCCCCGAGACCAGCGACCCGGCCTCCCCCAGGGTCGACATCCTCTCCACCGTGCTCACCGCGGTCGGCCTCGGCGCCCTGGTCTACGCGATCATCGAGGCCCCCGGCCGCGGCTGGGGCGACCCGCTGGTGCTGGCCCTGTTCGCGGTCGCCGTCGTCCTCGGCACGGCGCTGGTGCTGCGCGAACGCCGGGCGGTGCGCCCCATGCTCGACATGGAGCTCCTCACCCACCGCGGCTTCCTGCTGAACACCCTCGCGGCGACCCTGGTGATGTTCGTGCTGTCCGGCCTGCTGTTCGTGCTGCCGCAGTACCTCCAGGCGGTCCTCGGCAACGACGCCTTCGGCACCGGCCTGCGCCTGCTCCCCATGATGGGCGGCCTGGTCATCGCCGCGCGCACCGCCCAGCCGGTCGTCGCCCGCTTCGGCGCCCGCGCCGTGGTCGCCGCCGGCCTGGTCGTCCTCGCCTTCGCCGCCCTGCTCGGCAGCCGCACCTCGGTGAGCGACGGCTACGGCTTCACCGCGCTGTGGCTGTCCATCGCCGGCCTCGGCTTCGGCTTCTCGGTGGTCCCCTCCATGGACGGCGCGCTCGGCGCCCTGCCCGCGGACCGGGCCGGCAGCGGCTCCGGGCTGCTGATGACCACGCGCCAGGTCGGCGGCGCGATCGGCATCGCCCTGCTCGGCAGCCTGCTGGCCGGTGCCTTCCGGGACCGCCTGGACGTCACCGGACTGCCCGCCCCGCTCGGCCACACCGCGGGGGAGTCCGTCGTCGCCGCCCACCTGGTCGCCGCGAAGACCGGCTCGACCGACCTCGTCGCCTCCGCGAACGCCTCGTACGTCCACGGCATGGGCCTGGTCCTGATGGTGTGCGGGATCGCCGCGCTCGCCACCGCGCTGCTGGCCGCCGCGCTCCTGCCGAACACCCCCGCCGAGCGCCGCACCGAAGGGAACGAGTCCCCGGCCGTGGCCCCCGCCACCGCCGATGCCGGACAATGACCGGCATGACGGCCGCACATCCTCCCCTCTCCCCCGCCGACACCCCCCGGCTCGGCCTGCGCGAACGCAAGAAGATCAAGACGCGCGAGGCCATCCGCACCGCGATGTACGCGCTGGTCGCGGAGCAGGGGTACGACGCGACGACGATCGAGCAGATCGCCGAGCGGGCCGAGGTGTCGCCGTCGACGGTCTACCGGTACTTCCCGACCAAGGAGGACATCGTCCTCACGGACGAGTACGACCCGCTGATCATGGAGGAGCTCCGGGCACGGCCCACCGACGAGCCGTGGCCGGTCTCCCTCCGCCATGTGATGCACCGGGCGATCAGGCTGGGCGCGAAGGACGACCCCGTGGTCTCCCGGCTGCGCACCCGGCTGATGGTCGAGGTGCCGGCGGTGCGCTCGCGGATGATGGAGAGCATGTCGAGCACCGGCCGCATGTTCCGGCGGGCCATCGGCGAGCGCACCGGCCTCGACCCGGACAGCCTGGAGGTACGGGTCTACGCGATGTCCATCGTCGGCGGACTGATGGAGACCTCGATGTACTGGGCGGAGCAGGAGCACGAGCCCGACTTCGACGCCCTCGTCGACCGCGCCCTGAACGTCATCGAGCACGGCCTGCCCCCGGAAAACCACTGAGGTCAAGGCCCTCGCCCATGCGATCCTGACCAGGTGAACGCTCCCGAGATCCAGGTCGAAGTCGCTCCCGGGCTGGCCCTGTTCGTCCCGCACGCCCGCCGCGTGGGCGTCCACCCCCTCGGCGTCGACGGCGTCTCGACCCTCGGCCACGTCATCGAGTCCCTCGGCGTCCCGCTCACCGAGGTCGGCGCCCTGGTGGTGGACGGCCGGGAGGTCCCGCCGGGCCACATCCCGGCGCACGGCGAGTCGGTGGCCGTTCGCCCGGTACGGCGCCCGCAGCGGGTCCCCGGGGCTCCGCTCCGCTTCCTCCTCGACGTCCACCTCGGCACCCTCGCCCGCCGGCTCCGCCTCCTCGGCGTGGACACGGCGTACGAGTCGACGGACATCGGCGACCCGGCCCTCGCGGCCCGCTCGGCGGCCGAGAAACGCGTCCTGCTCAGCCGCGACCGGGGCCTGCTGCGCCGCCGCGAACTCTGGGCGGGCGCGTACGTCTACAGCACCAGCCCCGACGACCAGCTCCACGACGTCCTCGACCGGTTCGCCCCCGCCCTGCGCCCCTGGACCCGCTGCACGGCCTGCAACGGCCTGCTGAAGGAGGCGACGAAGGACGAGGTGGCGGACCAGCTGAAGGGCGGCACGCAGAAGTCGTACGACGTCTTCGCGCAGTGCGCGGAGTGCGGCCGGGCGTACTGGAAGGGCGCGCACCACGAGCAGCTGGAGGCCATCGTGGCACGCGCCCTCGCCGAGTTCGCCTGAACCGGCGCCGGTCCGGGGTCAGTTGCGGCCCAGCGCCCGGTACTCCCAGCCGGCCGCGCGCCACTGGGCGGGGTCGAGGGCGTGCCGGCCGTCCACGACCCGGCGCCGGTTCACCACGGCGCCCATGGCCTCCGGGTCGATCTCCCGGAACTGCGTCCACTCGGTGAGCAGGACCACGACATCGGCGTCCGCGGCGGCCTGCAGCGCGTCCGTCCCGTACGCCAGCTCGGGGTGGACGCGGCGGGCGTTGTCCATCGCCACCGGGTCGTAGACCGTCACCTGCGCGCCGGCCCGGTGCAGGGTGGCGGCGACGTCCAGCGCCGGGGCGTCCCGGATGTCGTCGGAGTTGGGCTTGAAGGCCGCCCCGAGCGCGGCCACCTTCGTGCCGGCGAGTTCGCCGCCGACCAGCTCGCGGACCAGGTCCACGGTGCGGGCCCGGCGCCGCTGGTTGATCGCGTCCACCTCGCGCAGGAAGGCGACCGCCTGGGAGACGTCCAGTTCCTCGGCGCGGTGGATGAACGCCCTGATGTCCTTGGGCAGGCAGCCGCCGCCGAAGCCCAGTCCCGGCTTCAGGAACCGGCCGCCGATCCGGTCGTCGTAGGCCAGCGCCTCCGCCAGCCGGTGCACGTCGGCGCCGGTGGCCTCGCAGACCTCCGCCATGGCGTTGATGTACGAGATCTTCGTGGCGAGGAAGGAGTTGGCGGCGACCTTGACCAGTTCGGCGGTCGGCAGGTCGGCGACCACCACCGGGGTGCCCTGGGCGATGACCGGCGCGAACGCGGCGCGCAGCTGCTGCTCCGCCCACGCGGACTCGGTGCCGAACACCAGCCGGTCGGGGTGCAGGGTGTCCTCCACCGCGAAGCCCTCGCGCAGGAACTCCGGGTTCCAGGCCAGCTCCACGGCGTCCCCGGCCGGGGCGGTGCTCCGGACCAGCTCCGCGAGGCGGGCCGCGGTGCCCACCGGCACCGTCGACTTCCCGACCACCAGGGCCCGGCGGTGCAGGTGCCGGGCCAGCTCGGTCACCGCGCCCTCCACGTAGCGCAGGTCCGCCGCGTAGGAACCGGGCTGCTGCGGGGTGCCCACGCAGATGAAGTGGATGTCGCCGAACTCCGCGGCCTCCGCGAGGCTCGTCGTGAAGTGCAGCCGGCCTGACTCCTGCGCCTTGACCAGGAGTTCGGGCAGCCCTGGCTCGAAGAACGGTACCTGCCCGGCTCTCAGCAGCTCGATCTTGCCGGGATCGACGTCGACGCCGAGCACCTCGTAGCCGAGTTCCGCCATGCACACGGCGTGCGTGGCGCCCAGGTAGCCGGTGCCGATGACGGTGAGACGGGGCGCGTGGGTGCTGTCGGGAAGAGTGTCCATGATGCCTCCGAGGGGATGTCCGAGCGGAAAGCGCGCATGCCGAAGACGCGCGTGGGTGAGGTGGGTGAAGGAAGGGGACTGCGCCGCGGGGGCCCGGGTGCGGACCGGGCCCCTCGCCGTCAGGAGGAGCAGGCGACGTTGGCGAGGCCCTTCGCCGCGTCGCTGACCTTGTTGTCGCAGGTGACCTTGTTGTTCTCGACGGGCGCGAAGTGGAAGCCGTAGCCGGGGCCGTCCACCTGGGCGGTGTTGGCCTGGAACACGTTTCCGGTGCCCCAGCCGTCGAGGATCTGGTGGGTCTGGAAGCCGTCCTCACGGGAGTGACGGCCGGTGTTGCCCTTGATCAGCCAGTTATTGCCCTTGACGTCGACCCAGGAGTCGTTGTGACCTCCGCTGAGGTCGGCGCCGTCGAAGGTGTTGCCGACGAGAGAGCCCCCCGTGGTGCCCTCCTTGATGTCGACGGACTCCGCGGTGGTGTCGCTGACGTGGTTGCCGCGGATCACGTTGTCGTCGCTCTTGTCGGGCTTGCAGTCGGTGACGGTGCACCAGTTGGACTCGGCGGACCCGACGTAGATCCCCTCGCCGAACTGCTCCTTGCGCTTGCCCGTGGCGCGGACGGTGTTGCCCTCGACGACGTTGCCGGAGCTGAAGTCGCGCAGGTGGATGCCCTCGTCGCCGATGTTCTCGACGGTCAGGCCCTGGATGACGGTGCCCTGGACCTGGTCGGCCATGACCCCCTTCTGGGCGTTGCGCACGGTGAAGCCGATCAGCCGCCAGTGGCTGGCGCCGTCCAGGTGGAAGGCGTAGCCGCCGTCGACGTCCCCGGCGTCGATCACCGCGCCGGGGCCGCCGCACAGGAAGATCGGCCGGTCCGCCGTGCCGGGGGTGGCGGCGGTGAAGCGGTCCGAGTAGACCCCGTCCGCCATCTTGATGACGTCGCCGGGCTGTGCCTGGTCCAGCGCGTCCTTCAGGGACTTGGCGTCGCTGACGGTGACGGTGGCGGCCGGGCACTTCACCGGCCCGGCGGACAGGGCCGCGGCCGAGCCGGTCGCGGTGGGCGTGGCCGGCCCGTCGGTGGCCGTCGTGTCGCTCGGTGCCGGGTCGGAGGCCGTGGCGCCGGGATCACCGGGGTCGCCGGTGTCGTCCCCGTCGTCCGTGGGTTCGGCGACCGGGATGGTGGGGCCGGCGGTGGGACCGGCGCCGTACACGACGGGCCGGTCGTCGCCGGCGGAGACGCCCGCCACGATCAGTGCCACCACCGAGATCACCAGGGCGGCGGAGGCCACCCACAGCGGCGGCCCGCCGGAGAGCCAGATCCGGCGCAGCCGCTCCACGGCGGGCTCACCCGCCGCAGAGCCGCCGCCGTCGCCCGGCCTGCCGTCACCCGTCCTGCCGTCGCCCGGCCCGTTGTCGGCCGGCCCGTTGCCACCCGGACCGTTGCGGTCCGGCCCGTTGCCGGCCGGAGCGCCGTCACCGGGCGGTGCTGCCGGGGCGTCGTCGCTCATTCGCTCATCACCGGCTCCCGTCGGCGGCCCGCCACGGCGATCTCGTCCGGCGGCGGGGCCGGCAGCGGCGCCTTGTCGGAGTACGGGTGGACGATGGCGGCGCCCCGCCCGTTCGCCCGGCGCCTGCGCCGGCCCATGGCGGCCGAGAACAGGATGAGGAGCAGGATGCCCGTCCACAGCAGGGTCATCGGGCTCGCGTAGTGCTTGACCTTGACCCAGAAGGAGCTGGTGTCGTACCAGGCGAAGGTCTGGTTCTCCTTGATGTCGGCACCGCCGTGCGAGCGGCTGGAGTCCAGCGCGCTGGGGCCGACCCCGCCGATCACGTTGTAGGAGACGGTCGTGCCGTCCACGCCGCCGACCAGGCTGACCCCGTGGTTGGTGGCGTCCTGGACGGTGTTGCCGCGTATCTCGGCGGCCGAGTCGCGCACGTACACGCCGGTTTCCGGCCCGTCGATGATGTTGCCGGTGACGGTGGCACCGGTGACGCCGTCGCGTACCGAGATGCCCTGCCGGTTCTGGCCGGTCAGGCGGTTGCCGGTGATGGAGACCTTGTCCGCGGCGAGGCGGGCCACGATGCCCATGTCACCGCCCTCGATGCGGTTGTTCTGCACGCCGACGTCGAAACCGCCGAGCACCTCGACGCCGTAGCGGCCGTTGTCCTTGGCCACGCTGTTGGCGACCGAGTTGGAGCCGTAGCTGTCGACGGCCTGCCCGGAGGCGGAGGGCCCCTCGGCGAGCGGCCTGCCGCTGAGCGTGTAGCCGTTGCCGCCGTTGCCCTCGGCGGTGGAGCCGCTGACCCGCACCTGCTGGGTGGCCCGGGAGAGGATGAAGCCGTCGCCGCCGTTGTCCTTGGCGACCGTGCGCTGCACGAGCGAGCTGGAGACGAACCGGTGCATGACCACCCCGTCCTCCAGGCTGTTCGCCACGGTCGTGTCGCTGATCTCGATCCCGGTCGCGCTGGAGATGAAGATCCCGAAGGCGTTGCCGGTGATGGTCGAGTGGGTGATCGACCCGGAGACGTAGGAGAGGCCACCGGTGGAGAACCGGGCGTCGGGAGTGGTCAGTTCGCCCGACGGCATGGCCGTGATGTCACCGCTGGTGGAGTCCTGGTCGTTCTGGTCGCCCTGCTGGTCGGCCCGTTCGCGCGCGGTCTTGCCGTGCACCTGGCCGGTGTCCTCCAGCGAGCCGGTGTTCGGCCGGTCGGTGCCGGTGAGGCTGAGTCCGCCGGTGCGGCCGCTCCAGAACCCGAGGTTCGCGAGTTTGGCGTGGGTCATCTCGAACTGGCCGCCGATGGTGCGGATGTAGGCGCGGCCGTCCCGGACGTCGCTGTCGGCCTTGTTGGCCTGCGGGTCCCAGCTGGTGATGGTGAGCGGCGCCTGGGAGGTGCCCTGGAGGGTCAGTTCGCCGCCGAAGGAGACGATGGAGACGAAGCCGGTGCGGTTGCTGGCCATCCGCAGGGTGAGGCCGCCCGGGTTGGACAGCTTCAGCTTGGCGCCGACGTTGAGGTAGATGTTCTCGGTCAGCAGATACGAGCCGTCCTTGCGCCGCACGAAGGTCTGCGGGGCGAGTTTCAGCAGGTCGGCGATGGTGTAGGGGTTGCTGCGATCGGTGAGTACCAGGGTGTACCCGTTGTCGGTGTCCAGCCGGTACGGCACGGTCCACTTGGTGGACTGCAGGGGCGCCACCGAGGTGAACGCCCGTACCTGGTTGAGCCGGTGGTCCTCGTCGGCGACCAGCGCGGCCTGGGTCTCCGCGTCCTCGGCGGCCAGTTTCTGCTTCTTGTCGCCGTCCCCGTCGGCGTGGGCCGTGGCCGAGCTGCCCAGCAGCAGCGTCGCCGCCACCGCGAAGGCGCCCAGCAGGGCCGCCGTTCTGGCACCGGCCCGGCGCAGCCGGGTGCCGGGGCCGGGTCTTCTCTTCGTCCTGCGATACGTCATGAGGGGGGTGGTGGTCATGGCGTCAGATCACCTCGGGCTGGAGGGCGGAGTGGCTCTGGCCGCCGGCGGATCCGGAGAGCGTGGCGGCGCTCTGGCCCTCGCCCCCGATGCTGGTGCTGCTGCGGGTGAGCCAGCCCTGCTTGTTCATGGTGACGAAGGCGTACAGCTTGATCGGCAGCGAGATCATGATGACCACGAGGGCCGTCAGGGGCAGCAGGAAGATCTCCTGCGGGTGCCTGCGCAGGTGCGAGTAGCCGCGGACGGCCCGGCCCAGCAGCAGCCAGATCAGGGTGAGGACGATGCCGCGCGGGCTGAAGTCCAGCCGGCTCAGCAGCAGGTAGCCGAGGGCCATGCCCATGGTGACCGGAGTCAGCAGGATCTGCAGCACGGTGATCTTGGTGACCAGCGGGACCCGCCACAGCCAACCCTTGTAGAGCGCGGTGAGGTAGCACCGGTAGGAGTTGCGGCTCCACCGGACGCGCTGCTTCACGAAGGCCCGGAAGGACGACGGGAACATCGAGATGGCCCGCGCGGAGGACTGGTGCACGGTCTTGTAGCCCGAGGCCAGCACCAGCCAGGTCAGCCGGCCGTCGTCGCCCGCCACACAGCGGCGGCCGAGGAAGAACTCGTTCTCCAGGTTCTCCAGCACCGGCAGCACCGCGGCACGTCGGTAGGCGGCGGTACGACCGGACAGGCAGGCCACGGCACCGGCCCGGCCCATGGCCGGGACGTAGTCGTAGTAACGGAGGTTGACCAGCCAGTCGGCGATGCGGCGCCAGACGCTGGTGGTGCGCTGGTAGACGTTCTGCTGGGTGCCCACGCCGCCGACCGTCGGGTCCTCGAACGGCATCTGCACGGCGTCGAGCAGCCCCGGCTCCCAGCGGGTGTCGGAGTCCACCAGGACGAGGAGCTCACTGGTGGCGGCGCGTATGCCGACCCCCAGGGCGGAACGTTTCCCCCTGTGCTCGAAGGCGAGCACCCGGACCCGGGGGTCCTCCACCAGCGACAGCCGGTGCAGTACCTCGTGGTCCTCGACGTCAGGAACGATGATGATCTCGGCCGGATCCTGGGCGAGCCAGGTCTCCAGGCACTCCAGCAGGATCTCGGGGTCTTCCCGGTAGGCCGGGACCACGACGGACACACTGGTACGGAAGTTGTTGACGACCGGCTTGGCGAACCGCGAGAGCACCGCCCGGTACAGCCAGAGCGCCCAGACGAACAGTCCGGCAAGCCCCAGCGGCATCAGCTCCCGCCACGAAGTTTCCCCCACAGCCTCGACGATCCACGACCAGACCTGGTCGAAGAACTCGGACAAAGTTGCGCTCTCCCCCCACATAACACGACTGCCACGGCCCGAAATTAGACAGAACCGGGCACTGCTCCAGCGATGCTAGGGGCTCCCGGGTGAACGGCGATCACACAGAGCACAAACTTCGCTCACAGAGTCTTCACGCCCATCCCGCCCCACCCGTGACGGTGCGTCACACCAGTCACGGCATGGGCTGGATCTTATGAGGGTGTTGTGAAGACCGTGAACTCTTCCGATAAATGGCATGTTTCAACGCAACGAGCGGAAAGCGCGTTCTGGCGCCCCGTAGGGGCGCGGGGAACTGCGCGACCAGCCCCCACGCGCCCGCAGCCGACAACCTGCCCACATCCTTCGGAGAACGTCAGCCCCCGAGTGCCGCCCGCAGCCGCTCCAGGTCGGTGGTCGGCGCGTCACACGTGAAATTGCGGCACACGTACGCGGCCGCCTCCCCGCCGACCAGCGGCCGCCCCGCGAGCAGCGGGAACTCGTCACTCCCCTGAGTCCCCACAGCCACGACCGCACCGGGCGCGGTACCCAGCAGCGCCGTGCGATGCAGGACGGTCGCGCCGGCATCCCCCGCAGCCGGACCCACGATCGCCACCTCGCGCGGACCGTCGAGCAGCGCCTCGGCGACCGCGAGCCCCCACCCGATGAAGCGCGGCACGCGCGGTCCGAGCGTGCCGACGATCCCCAACGCCCTTTCCGCGGCGGTGCGATGAGGTTCGGACCCGGTGTGGGCCGCATAGCCGAGCAGGGCGCCGGCCGCGGCGGTCCAGCCGGAGGGCGTGGCGTTGTCGGTCGGGTCCTGCGGCCGGCGGATCAGCTGCTCTGCGTCGGCGGCCGTGTCGTAGAGGGCGCCGCTCTCCGGGCTCTCCTGGTCGGTGAAGCGGGCCAGGACATGGCCGAGGAGGAGCCCGGCGAACTCCAGCCAGACGCCCTCGCCGGTCACGGAGGCGAGCGCGAGGAAGCCCTCGGCGACGTCGCCGTAGTCCTCCAGCACGCCGGCGTTGGCGCCGACCCTGCCGTCCTTGCTGGTGCGGGCGATCCGCGCGTGGTCGTCGAGATGGAGCCGTACGAGGAGATCGGCGGCGCCGACGGCGGCCTCGACCAGGTCGGGGCGGTCGAAGTAGGCACCGGTCTCGGCGAGTGCGGCGACGGCGAGGCCGTTCCAGGCGGCGACGACCTTGTCGTCACGGCCCGGAGCCGGGCGGTCGGCCCGTGCGGCCAGCAGCCGCCGCTTGACGGCCTCGACCCGCGCGGCGTCGAACACACCCTCCTGCTGCGGGAGTTGCAGAACCGACTGGCCGTGCTCGAAGGTGCCCTCCGCGGTGACCCCGAAGTACTGGGCGGCCAGGTCCGCGTCCTCCTCGCCCAGGACCTCGCGCAGCTGTGCGGGCGTCCACACGTAGTACGCACCCTCGACGTGCCGCCCGCCCCCGTCGTCGCTGTCGGCGTCCAGCGCGGAGGCGAACCCGCCCTCGGCGGTGCGCAGTTCGCGGACCATGAAGTCGGCGGTCTCCAGGGCGACCCGGCGGGCCAGCTCGGACCCGGTGGCCCGCCACAGGTGGGCGTACACCCGGCACAGCAGGGCGTTGTCGTACAGCATCTTCTCGAAGTGCGGCACGACCCAGTCGCGGTCGACGGAGTAACGGGCGAAGCCGCCGCCGAGCTGGTCGTAGAGGCCGCCGCGGGCCATCCGCTCACAGGTGTCCACGGCCATCTGCAGCGCGCCCTCGGAACCGGTCCGGGCGTGGTGCCGCAGCAGGAACTCGATGACCATGGACGGCGGGAACTTGGGGGCACCGCCGAACCCGCCGCGCTGCGGGTCGTACTCGCGGGTGAGCCCGAGCAGCGCCTGGGCGAGCTCCCCCTCACCGGGCGGCCGGCCGCCCTGGTGCCCGAGCTCCCGCTGGGCCAGATCACGGACGATCTTCCCGGCGACCTCGGCGACCTCCTCCCGCCGGTCGGCCCAGGCGGCCCGGACCCCCTCCAGCACCTGCCGGAACGAGGGCATCCCGTGGCGGGGGGCGGGCGGGAAGTACGTGCCGAAGTAGAAGGGTTCGGCGTCCGGAGTGAGAAACACGGTCATGGGCCAGCCACCCTGCCCGGTGGCGGCCTGCACGGCCTCCATGTAGACGGCGTCGACGTCCGGCCGCTCCTCGCGGTCGACCTTGATGTTGACGAAGTGCTCGTTGAGGTAGCCGGCGGTTGCCTCGTCCTCGAAGGACTCGTGGGCCATCACATGGCACCAGTGGCAGGAGCTGTACCCGACGCTCAGCAGCACGGGCTTGTTCGCGGTCCGCGCAGCCTCGAAGGCTTCGGCCGACCAGGGCCACCAGTCGACGGGGTTGTCGGCGTGCTGGAGAAGGTACGGGGACGTCTCATGGGCCAGTCGGTTCACCCTCCCACTCTCCCACGGCCTCGGGAGCCGCGTAGAAGCGCAGATTCACCCGGCGCGCCCCTTCGGGAACGGCGTCCTCGGAGTGTCCGTAGCGGTCGAGCAGTTCGCGGTAGGCGCGTACGAAGTCGTGGAGGTCGCTCTTCGTCATCCAGGTACCGGTGCGCTGTACCTGGGCCCAGCCCTGCGGGCCGCGGTACTCCTCGTGGGCGCGGCGGAAGAGCCTGGTGTCGACCTCGATCTTGAGGAGGGCGAGGTGCTCGGCCGCCGTGTACTCCTCGGCCGTCATGGTGGCCGGGTCGGGTGTGGTGTGGCTGAAGGGCAGGCTCCGCCACCAGCGCTCCCGGCCGCCCGACTTCTCCGGGATCTCCTCGATGAGCTTCTGCTCGGCGAGTTTGCGCAGGTGGTAGCTGGTGGTGCCGGAGCTCTCCCCGAGCTCGCGGGCGAGCACGGTGGAGTTGGCCTCGCCGTGCCGGCCGAGGTAGTCGAGGATCCGGCGGCGCAGGGGGTTGCCGAGGGACTTGTAGAGGGCGGTGCGCTCCAGGCTGGTCATCTCGGCGTGGGCGGCGGGCGGCTCGGCGTGCGCGGCGGGTGTCTCGGCGGGGGCGGCGGGTGTCTCGGCGGGGGCGGCGGACTCGGGTGCTCCGGCCGTCCGGGGTGTGCCGTCGGTCATGCGGCCACGGTAACCCCGGCCCCCAGGAACCCTGAGACGTCCCTGACGATCCCCGACCCTTCCCCGATGTCTGCCGAATTTTCTTTGCAGAATTTTCTCTGCGATCTAGCGTGGGGGCATGGCGGAGGAGCCGGGCGATTCACAGGTTCCACAGCCACGGATCCGGAACAAGGCGAGGGGGATCAGGTGTTCAACCGTTTAACGGCGATGCGGACCCGAAGGACGAAGCGGATGAGGCGGCTGAAGCGGTGGGCACTGATCCTTCTCGGATCGTCCGCCGTGCTGCTCGTGCCGTGGATGGTGGTGCTGGCGCTGACGCTGCCCACCAAGACCGAGGTCCACAACTGGGCGGTGGCCTGGATCGGGCTGGACGTCCTGATGGCGGCGGGCTGCGCGGCGACGGCCGTGCTGGGGTTGCGGGGCGATGCGCGCGCCCGCCTCACCGCGTCGGCGACGGCATCGGTCGCGGTCCTGGACGCGTGGTTCGACATAACGACGTCGGCGGTGGGCACGGAGCTGCTGGAGGCGCTGGCGAGCGCCGTGGCGGAGGCGGGGCTGGCGGCGGCCTGCGTGTACCTGGCTCTGTCGAAGGGGTGGGGGCGGATGTCCGCGCACCCCGGCGGGGCCGCCCGGTAGTTCGTCGCCGTCGCCGATCCGGACGCCGTCATTCCCGCTCGATCTTCACGGCGGTGCCGTAGAGGACGTAGGCGTCCGAGAAGCCCGAGGCAGGGCTCACCGCGAGGCGGACCCCGATGACCGCGTCCGCGCCTTCGATCACGGCGTTGCGGGCCAGCGCGTTCAGGGCTTCCTCCATCTCGTTCCTCCTCATCCAGACGAACCAGGCGCGGACGATGCGATACCCGGCCAGTGGAAGGGTGTCCGTCGTGTAGAGCTGGATCTGCCGCCCGGGTCCGGGCCCGTTCTGTGCCATACGTCACCGTCCTCGATCCGAGTGCCGGGCGGATGCGGTCGTGAGGCGGTCGGAGAACCCGTCGAAGCCTCGGCCGGGCCGCGCTCCCGACGGTCCGCGCCCGCCGACTTCCGCGACGGGTATTCCCTCGCTCTGTGCGGGTCATGTCGTCGAGGGTCATGTCGTCCAGGGTCGTGTCGTCCAGGGTCGTGTCGTCCGGGGTCGTGTCGTCGGCCGAGGGAGCCGGAGTCCCGCTGCGGTCCGCGCGCCGACGCGAAGACCTCCGGTGCACGAGGGGACCACCACCGAACCCTCACCGATCGCCTGATCGCCGCCCCCTCGCCATCGCGACCCTTCGCAAGGACACTTGTAGACAAAGGAGTTGCCGCTGGAGGGGGACGGGACATGCGGGACGCCCATCGGGCGGAAGCCGATCGGCTGCTGGTGCGGGCCGTGGAGGAGGAGGTCCGCCGTTCGGGCGGCCGCGTCGACGGACAGGTGCTGCTGTCCCGCGCGCGCGGCGGGCTGGAGGAGATGGAGCGGACGGCCGCCGAGGAGTACACGGCGTACACCCTCGCCCTCGACGAGACGGAGGCGGGCCGGCCGAGCTTCGGCCGCCGCTACGCCAAGGAAGGCTCCGGAACTCCCCTGCTGGTCGCGGCCGTCGCGGCGGTCGCCGCCACCGTCGCCGACCTCTCCCTGGGCACCGGGGCGGCCACGGCCCTGGGCGCGGGCGTGGCCGTAGGGGTGATCGGTGCGGCCGCCACGGTCGTCAAGGTCGCCGGTTCGCATCTGCCGGCCGCTCACCACCACGCCGGCGCGGCCGGTCAGCCCGGCGGTCCCGAGCAGTTGCGGCTGCAGTGGCTGACCGCGCTGGAAGTGCGGGGCATCCGGCCGTTCCTCGATCAGCAGCGGGTGCTCAGCGCCTCCACGGGGCCGAAGAAGCAGGGTCCCGGGCTGCGCGGCGCGGACAAGAGCGCGGCGGCCCGCCGGCGTACGGTGCTGCAGCAGTCGTTCGGTCAACTGCCGGCTCCGGACGGCCCGTTCGCCGGCCGGCAGCAGGAGCTGGCACGGATCCGGCAGTGGGCGCAGGCGGCGCGGGCGGCCACGGAGACCCGTCCGACGGTCGTGGTGCTGCACGGGGAGCCGGGCTCCGGCCGTACCGCCCTCGCGGTCCGGGCCACCCACGAGCTGAGGGACCTCTTCCGGGGTGCGGTCGTGGTGGATCTGCGGGGCGCCAGCCAGGAGGAGCCGCCGCTGTCCACGCGGGACGCCCTGCTGCATCTGCTCAACCGGCTGGGCGCCCCGCGTGAGCAGCTGCTGTTCCGTGAGCGTTCCTCCGCCGACCAGCAGGTCAAGCGGCTGAGCGAGCTGTACCACCAGCACCTGACGGGTCTTCCGGTGACGATCGTGCTGGACGACGCCTCGGACCCCGAGCAGGTGCGCACGCTGGTGCCGGAGCGTTCCGACAGCCTGGTCCTGGTCACCGCCCGAAACCAGCTCGACCTCCCCGCCGACCTGCCGGCCTGGGTGCACCGGCTGCCGGTCACGGCGCTGGACGCGGCCGGCGCGGAGGAGCTGCTGGACGCGGCGGCCCAGGACGCGTCGGGGCCGTACGACGCGCAGTCCGCGGACCGGATCCGGGAGTTGTGCGGCGGGCTGCCGCTGGCGCTGCGGGTGGCGGGTTCGTCGCTGGGCTCGCGTTCGCCGCTCCAGCTCGCCACCGACCTGGGCGCGTACGGTCCGGTCGGGCCGGTGGAGCGGGTGCTGTGGCTGCGGTACACCGACCAGTCGGAGACCGGGCGCCGGCTGCTGAGAAGGCTGGCGCTGGCGGGCCGGGCCTCGCTGGGGGTGGCGGCCGCGGCGGCGCTGCTGGGCGCGGACGAGGCGGAGGCGACCCGTCACCTGGTCACGCTCGCCCAGGCCGGTCTGATCGACCATGTCCGCGGCAGCCGGTACCGCCTGCACGACCTGGTCCGCTCCTTCGCCCAGTCCCGTCTCCTGGACGAGGAGACCCCGGCCGACCGCACGGCGGCTCAGCAGCGGCTGATCGTGAACTACGCGGAGCTCGCCGACTCGGTGCTGCGCCTGGTCGACGGGAACATGTCGACCCGCTCGGACCGGTTCAGCCCGCACGGCTTCACCTCGCTCGACGAGGCGCTGCGCTGGCTGGACGACGAGTCGAGCTTCATCACGGCGGCCCTGCGGCACGCGGAGGGCGTCGACCAGGCGGCCGTGCAGAACCTGCTGGGCGCGCTGTGCGACTACTGCCTGCTGCGCGGCGACCTCTACCGGCTCGGTGAGATCAGCGAGCTGGCGCAAGCGGTCGACCAGGGGCTCCTTGTCCGCTCGGTGCAGTGGCGTACCGGTATCGCGGCCCGTCAGCTGGGCGAGCTGGACAAGGCCCGCACCACCCTCACCTCCGTCGTCGACCTCTACCTGGAGGCGCATCACGACGCCGGCGCGGCCCGTGCGCTGTGCTCGCTCGGGATCACCCTGCACCACCAGGGCCACCTCACCGAGGCGGCGGCCAAGCTCCAGGAGGCCCTGGACCTGCAGGCTCCGCCCGAGCTGGCCACCGACCGGGCGTGGACGATGCACGCGCTGGCGGCGGTGCAGCGCGACCGTGCCCGGCTGTCGGAGGCCCTCGACCTGCTCACCCGCTCGCTCGTCCTGCACCGGGAGGGCGGTTCGGTGCACGGCGAGGCCTGGGCGCACTTCCAGCTCGGCCAGCTGGCGCTGCGCATGGGCGACGTACCGCGGGCGGAGCGGGAGCTGCGGGCCGCGCTGGACCGCTACGGCCGTACCCGCGACGCCCGTGGCGAGGCCTGGGCGCTGACCCAGCTGGCCCGGGCCCGACTGGTGGACGGCGACCCGTCCCCGGCGGTCGACGGCCTCCGTCAGGCGGCGTCCCGGCACCGCGAGAACGAGGACGCGCGCGGCGAGGCCTGGACGGTCTACTACCTGGGCCAGGCCCTGGAGGAGACCGGCAACCTCGACCTGGCGGTCCGCGAGCTGGAGCGCTCGCGCACGATGTTCTCCCGGATGCGGGACGTGTACGGCCTGGCCTGCGCCCGCCACCACTCGGCCCGCGTCACCCGCGACCAGCGGGCGGCCCAGACCGGCTCACTGCGCAACTCGGGCTTCGCCCGCCAGCTCCTCGTCGACGCCCGCGCCGACTTCCAGCGCATCGGTGTCGTCCACGGCGAGGCCTGGACCTGTCTGGAGCTGGCCGTCGTCGACGCCGGCAACACCCGCACCCAGCAGGCCCTCGCGCTGTGCGACGAGGCAATCGCCCTGTTCACGTCGTACGACGACCGGCGCGGTGAGGACTGGGCCCGCTTCCTGCGCTGCACCCTGCTCCCCTACGCCGCGCCCGGCGGTGTGGAGGTGGGCACCGCCGTCGCCCAGGAGGACCTGGCCCAGCTGGCCCGCACGGCCCATCCGCTGCGCGACGAGAAGCTGGCCGAGTACGTCACGGCGTACGGGCTGCTCCTGGAGCGCGGGGTGCACCTGGAGTCGGGCTGGCAGGCGTGGCGTCTGGGCATGGTGCCCAGCCGGCACGCCCGCGAGGTGATGGGCGTGCCGGTGCCGGCCGCGGCGTGACGCCGGTCAGCCCCTGCGGTCGGCCTTCGCGGTCAGCCCTTGCGGTCGGCCGGCGCCGCGGAGTCCGCCCCGCCCGGGGCGGACTCCTTGAAGTCGACCTTCTGCATGTGCTTGTTCATGGACTTCATCAGGCCCCAGACGGCCACGGCCATCACCGCGAAGACGATGAAGCCGAGGACTCCGGGGGTGACCTTGTTCTCGTCGACCTCCTTGGCGAGGGGGACGAGGTGCGTCAGTGCCAGGCTTGCGCTCATGTCAGGCATTGTCGCGGATGCCCGCAAAGAGGTCGTCCTCGGGGAGGGAAGTATCGACGAGGGACTTCGCGAGCTCGTACTCCTCGGTCGGCCAGACCTCCTTCTGGAGGTCCATCGGCACCTTGAACCAGCCGCCGTCCGGATCGATCTGCGTGGCGTGCGCGATCAGCGCCTTGTCACGGATCTCGAAGAAGTCCGCGCACGGGATGTGCGTGGTCAGGGTGCGTTCGGTGCGCTCGAACTCGTTCCACCGCTTCAGCCAGTCCCCGTACGGCGACTCCAGGCCGCGCTCCAGCATGGCGTTGTGCAGGGCCTCGGTGCGCGGGCGGTTGAAGCCCTGGTTGTAGTACAGCTTCTGCGGCTGGAAGACCGGCCCGAACTCGGCCTCGGGGTACTTCTCGGCGTCCGCGGCGCCCTCGAAGGCCACCATCGTGATCTTGTGGGTCATGATGTGGTCGGGGTGCGGGTAGCCGCCGTTCTCGTCGTAGGTGGTGATCGCCTGCGGGCGGAACGCGCGGATCTTGCGGACCAGCTCACCGGCCGCCTTGTCGACGTCCTCCAGGGCGAAGCAGCCCTCGGGCAGCGGCGGCAGCGGGTCGCCCTCGGGCAGACCGGAGTCGACGAAGCCGAGCCACTCCTGCTTGACGCCGAGGATCTCGCGGGCCTCGTCCATCTCCTTCTTGCGTACCTCGTGGATGTGCTCCTCGATGTACTTGTCGCCCTGCAGCTTGGGATTGAGGATGGAGCCGCGCTCCCCGCCCGTGCAGGTCACGACCAGCACGTCCACCCCCTCGGACACGTACTTCGCCATGGTGGCCGCGCCCTTGCTCGACTCGTCGTCGGGGTGGGCGTGGACGGCCATCAGTCGCAGCTGGTCAGTCAAGACTCAATCCTTGGTAAGTCGGCGCCCCGGTAGCTCGGGGGCAATCGGCGGCTTCTATAGTGACCGAATCGGGGGGCGAATAATTCCGGGGTCCGGAGGACGATCATGAGTACCGCGAGCACGCGCCTGCCCGAGGGCCGTTACGGCACTTCCTCGGACGAGCGCGCCGACCGCAGACTCAAGGTCGCCGGTGCGGTCCTCGGCGCACTGCTGCTGGTCCTGGTCGGCTACTGGGCCTACCACTACGTCGTGCAGAACAAGATCAGCGCCCAGGTCGTCGCCTTCGACGCCTCGGACAACGCGGTCAAGGTACATCTGGAGGTCCACAAGGACTCCGGTGCCTCCGGCTACTGCACGCTGCGCTCCCAGGCGGCGGACGGCTCCGAGGTGGGCCGGGCGGACTTCCGCTTCACCGGTTCCGCGTCCGAGATCGACAGGGTGGTCACGCTCCGTACGACGGCCCGGGGCACCACGGCGGAGCTGCTCGGCTGCCACGCCGACTGACGTCAGCCACAATACGTAGGCGCTGACCTGCGTTGACGTAATTCTGATGGCTTATGTCCTCCCCCTTCCGCCGTTGAATTGTTAGGCTCGTGGTTTCGCCCTTCCGTGAAGGAACATGCTTCTGGGTAGGGCGATGCTTTGTATCCCAGTACCTACGAGGAGCACCTGTGACCCAGACCAGCGAGAACGTCACCTGGCTGACCCAGGAGGCGTACAACCAGCTCAAGGCCGAGCTGGAGTACCTGTCTGGTCCCGCGCGCGCTGAAGTCGTCGCCAAGATCGCGGCCGCGCGCGAGGAGGGCGACCTGCGCGAGAACGGCGGGTACCACGCGGCCAAGGAGGAGCAGGGCAAGCAGGAGCTCCGGGTGCGCCAGCTGACCCAGCTCCTGGAGACCGCCAAGGTCGGCGAGGCCCCGGCGTCCGCGGACGGCGCCGTCGCGCCCGGCATGGTGGTGACCATCGCCTTCGACGGTGACGAGGACGACACCATGACCTTCCTCCTCGCCTCCCGCGAGTACGCCAGCGCCGACATCGAGACCTACTCCCCGCAGTCGCCCCTGGGCACCGGGGTGATCGGCCACAAGGTGGGCGAGAACGCGGAGTACGAGCTGCCGAACGGCAAGAAGGCCTCGGTGAAGATCCTCAAGGCCGAGCCCTACTCGGGCTGACACGGACAAGCACAGGCCCCCGGCGTCCGCGGGATGCCGGGGGCTCTGCCGTGCCGCGCGTCAGGCGGTGGCGGAGCGGTACTTGCGGACCGCCGGCGTCCGGAATATCGCGATGATCAGGCCGATTCGTACAGCCGTGCTCACCTGCGGGCAGTGAGCCGCTCACTCCCGCACGGGCCGCTTCACCGGGCCGGGCCGAGTACCTCGTCGGCGCTGCGGGGCTCTGTGCGCGGCTGCTGGTTGAGCTTGTGGCGCGCGATGGAGGAATGACGGTAGGCCTCCTTGCGGGCCCGCATGATGTTGCCGAGCGGTGCGTGCTCGGCGGTGACCCGCCAGGGTGTGAAGGACAGTGCGTCCATCTTCTCCAGGTTTTCCGGACCGGAGATGTCCTGCTGCGGCAGCCGCAGTTTCGCCACGGTGAAGGACGGCGAGAGCTGTTCGGGCCACTCCACGGTGGTGTCCTCCACCGGCATGCGTTCCAGGTCGGTGCAGAGCTGGACCTGGATGTCGAAGGCGTAGGGCCGCTCCTGCAACTCGGCCTGCAGGGTCGGCCGGAACACCTCCGCCCCCGATTTCGGGTCGATGTCGCGCCGGACCACCGCGGCGGCGAAGGACGGATCGGGGGTGATGCGCACCTTGGCGATGTAGTCCCCGTGCCGGACCGCGCCCATCGTCCAGTAGCTCGACAGCAGCAGGTTCGCCGGAGGGGTCTTTGCCAGGCGCAGGAAGGCGAGAAACTCGTCCCACGCCCAGTCGTCCTGGTCCAGCGTTCCCTTTCCGGTCACGAATTCGGTGAAGAAGCGATGTGCGCCGGGGCGGCCCTTTGAGAAGTAGGCCGGCGCGTTCAGGAACAGGTCCTGGATGAACAGGTAGTGCTCGACCGTGTTGCAGAAGAAGACCGGTCCGTTGATGTTGGCGTAGTCGAACGTGCCCGAGTCCGGTTCGTCTTCCAGCAGGGTCGGGCCGGGAATGTCGAACATCTTCAGCGCCAGCCCGGTGGCGGCACCCAGTCGCGCGTCCGCTCCGGCGTGGGGCGAGCCGTTGGAGAAGCGGATGAGCGCATCGTGGGTTCCCGGAGTCGCGTAGATGCCCTGGGCGTACTCGGGAGGCAGCCCGGCCAGGATCTCCACCTCCCCTCGAACCAGCCCGTAGCCCTTTGCATGGGCGTCGCGGAGGGCCTGTCCGGTGCCGCCGGCCTTGACCGACTCGGCGATGTAGCTCTCGGTTTTCTCGATCACCGTCTGCACGTTGCGGTCGAAGTTCGGGTCGTCGTCTTCGACGTCAGGCGTGTAGCGGACGAACTGTGCTGCCATGACTTCGGCCTCTCCTCGGAGAGTGTGATCGGACCTCAGTCCTCCAGTTCGGCGAGCCAGCGCAGGGCACGTAGACCCGGCAGGAAGCAGTACTCGCCGCCGCGGGTCACCACAAAACTCGGTAGGTTCTGCAGACGACGCCGTACCGGCCGTTCCGGGATGGTCATGCTGCCGGTTCCGCCGTGGTGCCCGGCCACCGGATCCTTCTCGCCGGGGTAGCCGATGAAGTTGCCGTCGTTGACCCACTCGGCCTTGACGAACTCGAACTGCCGCTCCAGGTGGGCGCCGATGAAGACCCCGACCAGGCCCCGGTCGGCGCCGTCGTCCTCCAGTACGCCCTCGGGCAGCGGCGGGCCGTAGGTGGTGCCGCGGCGGATGAGCCGGTGCAGGCGCACGTCACCGATGACGGTGGAGTCACGGGGGTTGATCCGCCGGATGTGCGCACCGGCGGGACACCGGTAGCCGCGGTCGTCGTTCTCCCGATAGAGGAAGTTGTTGACGCGATGCGGATCGGCCGCCAGCTCCGGATCGTCGTGCTCCGGCGCCAGCGCCAGCGGTGCCCCGCTCGGCCAGCGACCGACCATCTTCGCCGCCAGAAGTGCCTCCTCCTCGGCGCCCGAGCTGTTCGCGCGCAGGTACCGGCGCCAGGCCGCCACATCGGTGTGGATCTTGCGAACGGCGACGTAGGTCCCGTTGCGCCCCAGCACGTCGGGGCTGGGCATGGACGGCAGGCCGCCGGTTTCGTCGGGGTAGCCGAGGATGAACTCGCCGGCCTTGATCGGGGCTTCCTGCGGGTTGGAGCCGGGCAGTCCGACACCCTCGATGTTGGGATGACTGATGCCGTCACGGAAGCCGAAGGTGGTACGCCCGGTCGGGAGCTGGCGGACCTCCTGCTGCCAGATCACCCGGACACCGGGAGTGTCCTCGTAGGCGGCCCGGGCCCGCTCCAGCTCCTTGTCCAGCCGCGCCGCATCGGAGGAGAGGGCGCTCAACGCGATGTGGATGTCGCCCGTTCCGAACGGCGCCTCCCAGTGGACCGGCGCGCTGTCGCCCACGTCACCGATCAGCTCGGCCCGAGCCGCCATGCCCTCACGGAACGCCAACGGAAAGCTGTCCAGCGACTCCTGAGGCACCCCGAGAGCGCTCAGCCCCCGGTAGGTGAGGGCCACCGCCACCCACGCTTCCTGTTCTCGGCCCTCGCCGGGCAGACCGCCCGAGGTCAACGGGAGCAGCCGACGCAGCAGGGCCCGCCCGGCGTGGCGGTCGTCCACACGCAGGAAGACGAACTTTCCCGCGTAGGGCACGGGCCGTGGGCGCAGGGCCCCGCTCTGGACGTCGTCGATCTCGACGCGCACGCCGGCAGCGCTGCTGCTGTCCGCTGTGTTCATGATCCCTTGTGCCTCCACGTCGCGTCGGTTTCTGCCTGGACAGCCCGGCAGCGGCCATGGGGCCCGCCGACACGGTCCACCGATGGCGGATGGATTCCGAGGGTCGGCTGTGTCCGCCTTCTAGGCCGAGGCTTCCTCCAACAGCTTCTGGAAGGCCGGCGTGGCCAGCAACTCGGCATTCGCCGGGTTTTCCAGCGCCGCCCGGAACTGGGGGGTGTCCAGCACCTCCTGGAACGCGTCGTCCACGCGGTGGTCCTTGTAGATCTGTTGAACGGTCAGGTCGGGATAGGCGCTGACGAAGACTCCTGCGGGCTCCTGGTGAGCGACGAACCAGTCCTTCACCCCCGGATCGGTGACGCCCGGGAACCCTTCGCTGTGCGAGAAGACCTTGTCGAAGCGGGCCCCGACCACCGTCTGGGCGAAGTCGTCGATGTAGTTGTCCCAGGAGCCGTCGAAAACGCTGGCGAACATGAACCGGGTGTCGTTGTCGAAGATCACGTGCCGTGCGTCATGCAGGGTGCCGATCTGGCGCACCGCCGCGTGGACCTTCTCGTCGTCCGCCGTATCCGACAGCGCGGCGAGATCCCTGCGCAGAGCATCCGCATGCCCCGGCTTGATCTTGGTGAAGACCGTGAACTCGTTGCAGACCCCGTCCGACCTGCCCGGGCGCTCGGGGTGAGCCGATTGGCTTGCGCCTGTCGTCGCAGTCATTGTGACGTCCTCCTGCCGCGATGCGTACGAGGGTCGCCAAGCGTCCGGACATGAGGCGCCGTCGCCCTCACCTCTTCATCCTCGCCACATACGACTCGTCTCGCATCCCCCGACCAGGGTGGTGCAGGTACCCGGTGCGGCTGCTCGGCGACGGCATCGGCATCCTCATCTCCTGACGGACCGGGGCGGCGCGGAGACAGAGAGAAACGCCCACCCAGACGGAGGCCGGACCCGCAACCAGATGCCGAAGAGCCCCCTCCCATCAGGGAAGGGGCTCAACTGCTAGGAGGCAACAGCTTCTGAGAGAGACGCGCTCAGCCGGCAGCCCGGCGGTACTTGCGAACCGCGAGCGTGCGGAAGGCCAGGATGATCACGACTGACCAGATCAGCGAGGCCCAGACAGGGTGCTGCATGGGCCAGGCGTCGGACGCGTTGAAGCCCGGCGGGAGGTTGCCGAACAGCTCGCGGCACGCCTGCACGGTGGCGCTGAACGGGTTCCACTCCGCGATGTGGCGCAGGAAGGTCGGCAGATGGTTCGCGTCCACGAAGGCGTTGGAGATGAAGGTCAGCGGGAACAGCCAGATCAGACCGCCTGAGGTCGCCGCCTCGGGAGTGCGTACGGTCAGGCCGATGAGTGCGCCGATCCAGGAGAACGCGTAGCCGAGCAGCAGGAGCAGGCCGAAGCCGGCGAGTACCTTGCCGAGGTTCTCGTGCGTGCGCCAGCCGACTATCACCGCGACAATCGCCAGGACGACGAGGGTGAGTGCCGTCTGGACCAGGTCGGCGAGGGTGCGTCCGGTCAGGACCGCGCCGCGGGCCATCGGCAGGGAGCGGAAGCGGTCGATGAGGCCCTTGTGCATGTCGTCGGCGATGCCCGCGCCGGCGCCCGCCGTGGCGAACGTGACGGTCTGGGCGAAGATGCCGGCCATCAGGAACTCGCGGTAGGCCTGGGTGGAGGTGGAGGAGCCGACCGTGATCGAGCCGCCGAAGACGTAGGTGAACAGCACCACGAACATGATGGGCTGGATCAGCCCGAAGATCAGCATCTCGGGAATCCGGCCCATGCGAATCAAGTTTCTGCGGGCCACGACCATGGAGTCGTTCACGGCACTCACTTCACGGCCTCCTTGCGGGTGTTCTTCCTGGTCCCCTGCTTGGTCACCCGCGCACCGTCCTCGGGTTTCTCCTCGGCCACGTGTCCGGTCAGGGACAGGAAGACGTCGTCGAGGGTGGGGCGGCGCAGGGCGATGTCGTCGATCTCGATGCCCCGGGAGTCCAGCTCGCGGATGACCTCGGCGAGCAGCTTGGCGCCGCCGGTGACGGGCACCGTGAGCCTGCGGGTGTGCTCCTCGACGGTGGTGTCGCCCTTGCCGAAGCCGCGCAGCACCTCCGCGGCGGTGCCCATGTGCTCGCGCTCGTGCACCACGACCTCGACGCGCTCGCCGCCGGTGCGGGCCTTGAGCTCGTCGGAGGTGCCCTTGGCGATGACCTTGCCGTGGTCGACGACCGCGATGTCGTGGGCGAGGTGGTCCGCCTCTTCCAGGTACTGGGTGGTGAGCAGCAGGGTCGTGCCGCCGGAGACCAGCTGCTGGATGACCTCCCACAGCTGCTGGCGGTTGCGGGGGTCGAGGCCGGTGGTCGGCTCGTCCATGAACATGACCGGCGGGGAGACGACGAGGGCTGCGGCGAGGTCGAGGCGGCGGCGCATGCCGCCGGAGTAGGTCTTGGTGGGGCGGTCGGCCGCGTCGGTGAGGTGGAACTGCTCCAGCAGCTCGACCGCGCGGGCCTTGGCCTGCTTGGCCCGCATCTGGTAGAGCTGGCCGACCATCTGCAGGTTCTCGCGGCCGGTGAGGTATTCGTCGACCGCGGCGAACTGTCCGGACAGGCCGATGGAGCGGCGTACGGCGTCGGGCTGCTTGAGCACGTCCATGCCCGCGACGACGGCCCGGCCGCTGTCGGGGCGGAGCAGGGTCGTCAGGCAGCGGACGGCTGTCGTCTTGCCCGCGCCGTTCGGCCCGAGCAGTCCGAGGACCGTGCCTTCGGGGACGTCGAGGTCGACGCCGTCCAAAGCCCTTACGTCACCGAAGGTCTTGACCAGGCCTTCGGCATAGATGGCGCCTGGCATATGGGTCTCCACGTCGTCGGGGATTCTGCGAGAAAGAGTAGATATGCGGCCCTCGGCTCGCCTATGGTTTTCCGCCGACGCGACGGCAGGGGTGGGCGGGCGGGGGCGGGCAGCCTTGGCCACGCGACACACCATAACGCGATGTATCGCGTCCGTCGACGGATTTCCCCGAACGAGTGAATGAACATTGACTGACCTGGACGTTCACCGCGGCGAGCGGGAGCCGAAGGAACCGTCGGCGGTACGGCCGCCCCGGCCGTCTCTGCCGTCTCTGCCGCTCCGCGACCTCTCGCCCCTCAGTCGATGACCGTGTAACCGGCCTCGCGCAGCGCCTGCTGGACCTCGACGCAGTGCTCCGGGCCCTTGGTCTCCAGGAGCAGCTCCACCTCCGCCTCGGTGAGCCCGAGCCGGGGGTCGGTCCGGACATGGCCCACGTCGAGGACGTTGGCGTCCGCCACCGACAGCACCCCGAGGAGCGTGGCGAGGGCGCCGGGACGGTCGGTCAGCCGCAGCCGTACGGCGAGGTAGCGGCCCTGCGCGGCCATGCCGTGCCGCAGTACGCGCTGCAGCAGCACCGGGTCGACGTTCCCGCCGGACAGCACGGCGACGACGGGTCCGTGGAAGGCGCCGGGTTCGCCCAGCAGCGCCGCGACCGGGCTGGCCCCGGCCGGTTCCACGACCATCTTGGCCCGCTCCAGGCACAGCAGCAGCGCGGCGGAGAGCTGGTCCTCGCTGACCGTGCGGACCTCGTCGACCAGTTCCTCGACGATCGCGAACGGCACGTCACCGGGCCGTCCGACCTTGATGCCGTCGGCCATCGTCGCCGGGTTCGCCACCGTGACCGGGCGCCCGGCCGCCAGCGAGGGCGGGTACGCGGCCGCGCCCTCCGCCTGGACGCCGACGATCCGCACGTCCGGCCGGACCGCCTTCACGGCGACCGCGATCCCGGCCGCGAGACCACCGCCGCCGACACCGACGACGATCGTGCCGACCTCGGGGCACTGGTCCAGGATCTCCAGCCCGACCGTGCCCTGACCGGCGATGATGTCCGGGTGGTCGAAGGGGTGGATGAACACCGCTCCCGTCTCGGCCGCGTACTCCTGGGCGGCGGCCAGCGTCTCGTCGACCACCTGGCCGTGCAGCCGCACCTCCGCGCCGTACTCGAGGGTGGCGCTGATCTTGGGCAGCGGGGCGCCCTTGGGCATGAACACCGTCGCGTGCACGCCGAGCAACGACGAGGCCAGCGCCACGCCCTGCGCGTGGTTCCCGGCGCTCGCGGCCACGACTCCGGCAGCGCGCTCCTCGGGCAGCAGCCCGGCGATCCGGACGTAGGCACCGCGCAGCTTGAAGGAACCGGTCCGCTGGAGGTTCTCGCACTTGAGGTGCACCGGCGAGCCGACCAGCTGGGACAGATGCCTGCTGCTCTCCATCGCGGTCGCCCGCGCCACGCCCGTGAGCATCTTCTGGGCACCGCGTACATCGTCGAGGGTGACGGGGCGCAAGGAGTCAGCCGTGCTGTAGCTCATGACTCAAGTCTCGCAGTTCACAGGCCGAAGGCGCGGGTGTGACCAAGCTCCGAGACCGGTTTGCGCAGCGCCGGTACGGCTCGCCCCCTGTCCGCGTACTCTGTCCCCCACATCAGCACTCTTCATGAAGTGAGCTCCCCGCCATGCCCACAACACCTGAAATGTCGATGGACATGACGACCGTCGGTGACAGCGGTCTCCTCGACACGCTGCAGCACGAGGTGGCGGTGTTCGCCCGCCGCGCCGAACAGACCCGGCTGGGCGGTGTCGGGCAGGTGCGCAACTCCATGGACCGCGCCGCGTATCTGCTGCTCAACCGTCTGGACAAGGAAGGCCCCATGGGGGTCAAGGCGCTCGCAGCGAGCATGGGGATCGACTCGTCCACGGTCACCCGGCAGGTGGCTCCGCTGGTCGACACCGGGCTCGTCAAGCGGACCTCGCACCCCGAGGACGGCCGGGCCGTGGTGCTCCAGCTGTCCCCGCGCGGGCTGTCCCGGCTGGAGGAAGTGCGTTCGTCCCGGCGCCAGTTGATGGCGGAGTTGACGCAGGACTGGGAGCCGCAGGAGCGCGAGGCGTTCTGCGCGCTGCTCACCCGCTTCAACAGCGCGCTGTCCGCGCGGATGGCCGTGCCGCCGGGCACGGACGCGCCGCCGGCCTCCTGACCGTCCGGCACGGCACGGACGCCCGCCGGCCTCCTGACCGTCCGCATCCGTCACGCGCGCGTGGCGCGCGGCTCTTGACCGTGGACCCGCCCCTGGCCTCATATGAGACCGGGCCCTGTCGTACCCGTGTCCGGGGCCCGCGGTCGGGGAGGCACGGTGCGCGATCGGCAGATGTTGCAAGACGCCCGCCGGGCCCGGGAGTTCGAGGCGTTCGTCGCGGGCGCGGCAGGACGGCTGCTGCATGCCGCCACCCTGCTGACCGCCGAGGCGCCGGACGCCAACCCCCGTGCGCGACGCCTGCTGACTCTCGCGCTCGCGCACACGTACGCGTGCTGGGACCGGCTGCGCGGCGAGGATCCGTACGACCGGGCCCGTCAGTACCTCGCCCTGCGCTTCGCCAACTCCGCGTGGCACCAGTACGGCGGCCCGCTCGGCCGCGGCCGCCCGCACCCGCGCAGCGCCCTCGCCGTGCTCACGCCCCGGGAGCGCCTGATCCTGGTGCTGCGGTTGTACGAGGGGGTCGCCGAGGAGCAGACGGCGGCGCTGCTCGGCATGCCGACCGAACGCGTGCACGCCCTCTGCGACCGGGCGACGGCCACCCTGCTGCATCCGCCGCGCAAGGCGGCGCCGACGGTGCTGGGGGCGAAGGTGGCGCCGTCGTGAACCGCGTCGAACGCGAGGCCGCGACCCGGCGGATCATGGAGCAGGCGCCGCCTTCGGTGCCGCCCGACCTCTACGGCGAGGTCCTGCGCCGGGGCGGCAGGATGCTGCGGCGCCGGCGCCGGGCGCGCCGCCTGTTGTGGCTGCTGCTGTGCGTGGCGGCGGTGGCGTTCGCGGTCTGGGCGGCGACAGTGCATCCGTGGGTGGAGCCGCCGTCCACGACGACTCCGCCCATCGTCGGCTGGTGAACCGGCCGGCCGGTGGGACCGAACGGGCCGGCCGACCGGACTAGCCGAGCGCCTGCTGCAGGTCTTCCAGCAGGTCGTCGACGTTCTCGATGCCCACGGACAGCCGCACCAGGTCGGCGGGCACCTCCAGGGCGGAACCGGCCGCCGAGGCGTGCGTCATCCGCCCCGGGTGCTCGATCAGGGACTCGACGCCGCCCAGGGACTCGCCGAGCGTGAACACCTTCGCGCGGTTGCAGACCTCGACGGCCGCCTCCTCGCCGCCCGTGACCTGGAAGGACACCATGCCGCCGAACGCCTTCATCTGCTTGGCGGCGGTCTCGTGCCCCGGGTGCTCGGGCAGGCCCGGGTACAGGACCCGCGTCACGCGCGCGTGCCGGCTCAGCATGTCGGCGATCTTCGTGGCGTTCTCGCTGTGCCGGTCCATGCGCACGGCGAGCGTCTTGGTGCCGCGCAGCACCAGCCACGAGTCGAACGGCCCGGCGACCGCGCCCATCGCGTTCTGGTGGTAAGCCAGCTCCTCGCCGAGCGTCTGGTCCGACACGATCAGCGCGCCGCCGACCACGTCCGAGTGACCGCCCATGTACTTCGTCAGCGAGTGCACGACGACGTCCGCGCCGAGCGAGAGCGGCTGCTGGAGGTAGGGCGTGGCGAAGGTGTTGTCGACGACGAGCCGGGCGCCCGCGTCGTGGGCGATCTGGGCGACGGCGGCGATGTCGGTGATGCCGAGCAGCGGGTTGGAGGGGGTCTCCACCCAGACCGCCTTGGTCTTCGGGGTGATCGCGGCCCGCACGGCGGACGGGTCGCTGGTGTCGGCGACGGACCACTCCACGCCCCACCGGGAGACGACCTTGGCGAACAGCCGGAACGTGCCGCCGTAGGCGTCGTTCGGGATGACCACGTGGTCACCGGGGCTGAGCAGCGTGCGCAGCAGGGCGTCCTCGGCCGCCAGTCCGGACGCGAACGCGAGACCGCGCCGGCCGCCTTCCAGCGCGGCGAGGTTCTCCTCGAGGGCGGTCCTGGTGGGGTTGGCGCTGCGGCTGTACTCGTAGCCGCCGCGCAGGCCGCCGACGCCGTCCTGCTTGTAGGTCGAGACCTGGTAGATCGGCGGTACGACCGCACCGGTGAGGGGGTCCGCCGTGTTGCCCGCGTGGATGGCGAGCGTCTCGAAGTGCTGACTGATGTGGTGCCTGTCGCTCATGGTTGACGAGCCTAGTGCTCCGACGGCCCCGGCGCGTCGTCCACAGGGCGGGGCGGCGGTTGTCCACAGGTCAGGGCACCGGTTGGCCAATTGTCGGCGCCGTCTGGTTCGCTTGACGCATGGCGATTCTCTGGGCCCTGATGGCGGCGCTCCTGCTGAGCTTCGCGCTGCTCCCCGTCCTGCGGCGGCGGCGCGGCATGATCGAGCGGGTCCACCCGAGCCACCCGGACGCCGCCGACCCGGCGGACTACGGCTTCATGCTTGAGGAGGACCTGGACATCCGCATGCCGGGCCCCGACCAGGACCTGCTGGACGTCCTCGACGTCGTGCAGCACACCCAGGACTACCGGGCGGCCTCGCAGCTGCTCGCGGGCACGGAGATCGCGGGCGAGCTGCGCTGGCAGCGCGTGCAGGCCTTCGCCGGCGCGGCGGCGCTGGAGCTGCAGCAGCGGCCGGGCGGGGTCAGCGAGACGCCGGGCGGGCAGTGGCTGCGGGTCTGGCGGGCCGAGCAGCCCAAGGACGCCGGCGGCGCGGCCGTGCACGCGGAGTTCCTGGTACAGCAGGCGTGGCGGACGTCGACGCCGGGTACGGACGACTTCCGGATCATCATGGAGGAGGCGAGGGACGCCTGCGGGCAGGCGGCGCTGCTCTCCCCCGGGGACCCGGTGCCGTACATCATCGAGCTGTCGGTGGCGCGCGGGCTGAACTACTCGCAGCCCGAGTTCGAGCAGCTGTGGCTGAAGATCCTGGACCGCGCGCCCGCGCACATGGGAGCGCATCTGGCGGCGCTGCACTACTGGTGCGAGAAGTGGCACGGCTCGCGCGAGCTGGCGTACTCCTTCGCCGAGGCCGCCGCCGCCCGCGCCCCGCAGGGCTCGCTGCTGGCCGCGATGCCGCTGTTCGCGGTCTTCGAGCACCTGCCCGAGGTGAACCTGGTGGTGAGCTTCTACCAGAGCGAGGTCGTCACCAAGGCCGTCCACGGCGCCCTGCACGCGGTGCACTCGGCCCGCCAGGACGACCCGATGCTCGCGCACGTCCGCCATCTGCTGGTCTTCTTCCTGGTGCGCTCGGAGCGCTGGGCGGAGGCCATGGGCGAGCTGATACGCGTCGACGGGCACGTGGGGGCCCTGCCGTGGACGCTGTCCGCGAACCCGGCCGCCGAGTTCGCCCTCTACCGCGCGCTGGCGGTGGCGGGCTACGAGGCGAACGGCGGGAGCCCGGCGACGCTGCACAGCTGAGGGGGCCGACAAAAAGACACGTCGTGTGTCGGCTGCGGGTGAGTGGGGGCTGAGCGCGCAGTTCCCCGCGCCCCTTAGGGGCGCTTGAGTCCCGTTCGTTGTCCGTAAGTGGGGGGATCTGCCCGATGGGTGCAAGTCTGCGGGCGCTGCGCGCCCTTGTTCTGCTCTGTGGTTTCTATCTGCTCGGCCTCGTCCTGCTGGCGGTGGCGGCCGCCGTCGACGTGGCGGCGGTGACGTGGGCGCCCGGTGCCCTCGCCGGGAAGATCGTGATCGTCTCCCTGCTGCTGGCGATCCCGGTCGTGCGGGGCATGTTCATGCTCCGGACGCCCAGGGGCGAGGCCCCGCCCGGCCTCCCGGTGACGGAGGCCGAGGAGCCCCGGCTGTGGGCGCTGGTGCGGGAGCTCGCGGCGGCCACGGGCACGAGCGCACCGGACGCCGTCGTGCTCACCGGTGACGTCAACGCGGCGGTCAGTGAGGAGCCCCGGCTGCTCGGCCTGCGCCCCGGACCCCGCCGCCTCTACCTGGGCGTGCCACTGCTGACCGGGCTGACCGAGGCCCGGCTGAAGGCCGTACTCGCCCATGAGTACGGCCACTTCACCGGCGGTGACACCCGGCTGTCGGCGCTCGCCGTGCGCGGCCGGGTGCAGATCGGGCGGACGGTCGGGCACTTCCGCTCGCGGGCCGACGGCAAGGAGGCCGCCGAGCGCGCCCGGCAGGAGAAGGCCGCCGCCAGGCGGACCGCGAAGGGCAAGCAGGCCAAGGAGATCGACACCGCCGGTGCCGGGATCACGTACCGGCTGATGGCGGCGGTCTACACGGCGTACGCGAAGCTCTACATGCGGGCCACGCTGTCGACGGCCCGCGCGCAGGAGTACGCAGCCGACCTGGCCGCCGCGCGGATCGCCGGCCGGGACGCGACGGCGTCGGCCCTCCGCGAGATCCCCGTCCTGTCCGCCGCCCACGACTTCTACCTCGACTCGTACGCGACGCTCGGCCTGCGGGCCCGGCAACTGCCGCCGCGCGGGCAGTTCTTCGGCGGCTTCGGCCGGATGCTCACGGCACGCGAGACGGAGCTGGCGGGGCTGCGGAGGGAACTGCCTTCGGAGCCGAGATCGCCGTACGACTCGCATCCGCCGATCGCCGACCGGGTGCGGCGGATCGAGGCGCTGCCCGCCGACGGGCGCGGCGCGGAGGACGGCGGCCCGGCCCTCGCGCTGCTCACCGACCCGGCCCGGACACTGGCCGCGCTGGAGGACGCGGTGCTGACCGACGAGGTGGGGCAGTTCGAGCGTGCCGGGGAGTGGGAGCAGTTGCTGAGCTCGTCGATGGCCGTGGGGCTGGCCTCGCTCGACACCCCGCTGCACCGGGCGCTCGCCCGCTGCACGGAGGGCCGGCCGACGCTGCCCGCGCTGCTCACGGTGATCGACGAGGGCCGGCTGTGGCAGCTGGCCCAGGGGCTGCCGCTGCCGGACCTGGAGACCGCCGGGCGGGACCGGGAGTTCCGGGCGGCCGTACGGCCGGTGCTGCGGGACGCGCTGCAGAGCATGGTGCTGGCCGAGTTCAGCGCGCGGTCGCTGCTGCACTGGGAGTTCTCCTGGTCGCGGCCGGCGGCGGTACGGCTGCCCGGTTCCGCGTCCGACCTCGACGGCGAGGCGGGCACGGAGGCCGCGCTGCACGCCGCGGTGACGGCCGCGCTGGCCGACCACCCCGACACCGGCCCGCTGCGGGCACTCCTGCCACCGACCCCACAGTCGGCCTGACCCCACACCCGGCCTGGACCGGCAGCCGGCCTGCCCCGGACCCGGCCTGACCCCACACCCGGCCTGCACCGGCAGCCGGCCTGCCCCGGACCCCGGCGGGCCGAAGGTCCGGGCGGGCCGAGGCTCCGGGCCGGGGCGAACGGGAGAGTCGCGGACGGAGGGCACGGGGAGGAACCTGGAAGGCACGGAGGCAAGGTGGTGGCTATGGGGACGCCGTCGACGCGTTTCAGCGAGAGTCCCGAGGACCCGTTCGCCCTCGGGCGTGGCGCGTCGGCCGTGCTCGACGATCGCGGCACCGTGGTCGGCTGGAGCGCACGTGCGCAGGAACTGCTGGGCTATCCGGCCGGGAAGGTGCTCGGCCGGGCGTGGCAGGACCTCCTGGTGGACCCCGCTGACCTGCCTGTCGTGCGGTCCGTCGTGGTGACCGCCGTGAAGGCGGGGGGCTGGTTCGGCGTCCTGCCCGTGCGGCACCGTGACGGACGCCGTGTGGAGATGGGTTTCCGGGCCCGTTTGATCGCCCGTGAGGGGGGCGGCCGGGAGTGGCTCCTGGTCGGCGCTCCGGCCGCGGAGGTCATCGCCTGGCAGCGGGACCGTGCGCTGCTGGACGGCCTGTACCGCCGCTCCCCGATCGGCCTGGTCACGTACGGCCCGGACCGGACGGTGATCCGGGTCAACCGCGCGGTCGAGAAGGCCAGCGGTGTCCCGGCCTCGGCGCCGGTGGGCCGTCGCCCCCGCGAGTTCATGGTCGACGAGGACGCCGGTCCGGCCGATGAGCGGGTGCGGCACGTGCTGGAGACCGGCGAGCCGTTGATCTTCACCGAGCAGTCCGCCCGGGCACGCCACGATCCGGGACGGGAGCGGATCGTGTCCGTGTCGGCGTTCCGGATGGAAGACCCCGCGGGCCGGGTGCTCGGCGTGGCGGAGACGATCGAGGACGTGACCGACCGGCACCGGGCGCAGCGCAGACTCGCCCTGCTGAACGAGGCGAGCGCCCTGATCGGAACCTCGCTGGACGTGACGCAGACCGCCCGGGAACTGGCCGGGGTGGCCGTCCAGGGCCTGGCCGACTACTGCTCGGTGGACCTCCTCAAGCCGGTGACGCTCGGTGACGATCCGGTGTCCGGTACGGCAGGTCCGCTGCTCCGGGCCGCCCTCGCACCGCCGGAACACCGGGTGCCGTACCAGGAGGGCGAGGTGGTCCCGCTGCTTCCGGAGTCCCCGCAGGCGCGGTGCCTGGCCGAGCGCCGTCCGATCCTCGAAGGGCTGCTCTCCCTGCGCCCCGAGTGGTACGCCATGGACCGGCGGCGGATCGAGATCGCCTCGGGGCTCGGCGTTCATTCGCTGATCGCGGTGCCCCTGGTCGCGCGCGGTCTCGTGCTGGGCGTGGTGAGCCTGTGGCGGTCGCGCGATTCGGAGCCGTTCGAGGACGGCGATGCCGCGGTGGCCCAGGAGCTTTCCTCGCGTGCGGCCGTCTGCATCGACAACGCACGCCGCTTCACCCAGCAGCAGAGCGCCGCGCTGACTCTGCAGCGCAGTCTGCTGCCGAGCGTGGCCTCGGACCTGCCGGCCGTGGAGGTGGCCTGCCGGTACCTCCCCGCCAGCGGTGAACCGGGCATCGGCGGCGACTGGTTCGACGTGATCCCGTTGTCGGGGGCGCGGGTCGCCCTCGTGGTGGGAGACGTGGTCGGCCACGGGATCCACGCCGCGGCCTCGATGGGCCGTCTGCGGGCCTCCGCGCGCACCCTGGCCAGCCTCGACCTGGAACCGGACGAGGTGGTGGCGCGGCTGGACGACCTGGTCAGCCTGCTGGCCACCGAGCTGGAGGCGAACGCCGAGGGCAACCACTCGGCGATCGAGCAGGTGCTCGGGGCGACCTGCCTCTACGCGGTCTACGACCCGGTCTCCCAGCACTGCTCGCTGGCCCGCGCCGGCCACCCGGCGCCGTTGGTGTCCACCCCGGACGGCGAGGTGACCGTGCTCGACCTGCCCGCGGGACCGCCGCTGGGACTGGGCGGACTGCCGTTCGAGACGCTCGATCTCGACCTTCCCGAGGGCAGCCTGCTCACGCTCTACACCGACGGTCTGCTGGAGGCGCGCAACGGCAACATCGACGCCGCGCTGAAGGACCTGCACGCATGTCTGGCCTACGTCACCGACCCCCTGGAGCAGACCTGCCACACCGTGGTCGAAGCGCTGCTGCCCAAGGACCACCGCCCCACCGACGACATCGCGCTGCTCATCGCCCGGACCCGGGTGCTACGGCCGCAGAACGTCGCCTCGTGGCAGCTGCCCCTGGAAGCGACCGCCGCCGCCCTGGCCAGAGAGCTGACCACGGCGAAGCTGACCGAATGGGGGCTGTCCGAACTGGCCTTCACCACCGAGCTGGTCGCCAGCGAGCTCGTCACCAACGCCTACCGGTACGCGACCGGCCCCGCCACCCTGCGCCTCATCCGCACGCACTGCCTGATCTGCGAGGTGTCCGACACCAGCCACACCTCCCCCCACCTCCGGCGGGCCCTCAGCACGGACGAGGGCGGCCGCGGGCTCTTCCTGGTCGCGCAGCTCACGGAGCGGTGGGGCACGCGCTACAGCCACGAGGGCAAGACCGTCTGGACGGAGCAGCCCCTGTCACCCGCCTGACCCACGACCTCACCGGCCTGACTTACGACCTCCACCACCGCGGCCGGGCCGGCCACGAAGGTCGGAAGCCCGGTTCGGCGGCGGGTTCCTGGGGGCTTCGTGGTTCAGTGGGTGTCGTCGCCGCACTTCGGCTCGGCGGGCCTGTCCTGGCGAGCCGTTCGGGTCGGCGGGGACGGCTGGGTGCCGTTCCTGGCGAGCGGCCGGAAGTAGTGGTCCAGCGCCCAGTCGGCCACATGGGTGCCGGCCCGGCAGCCGACCACGTCCGCCGTGCGGGAGTGGACGCCGCCCCACACACGGGCGTCGACGACGTCCCGGTTCAGCTCGTCGGCGGACCCGTAGAACCGCGTGGTGCCGGTGACCTCGGAGGGGAGGTAGAGGTCGAGGTGCGAGGTGCCGAGGACTCCGGTCAGGGCGCGTGCCACGGCGGCGGCGACGGTCGTGTGGCCGGCGACGTAGTCCGGGTGCGGTGGGGTGATGAGCAGCGGCTCCCAGGCCGGGTCCGCCGTCGTCGCGGGGTTGCCGTCGGTGTCGGCGAGGCGGATGGCGGTGATCGGCCGCCAGGAGCCGTAGTGGAGCTTGGCGTCCCAGGCCGTGACGACGGCGTCGGTCGCCGACGCGTTGACCGCGGCGAACAGCCGGGCCGTCTCGGCGATGCCCAGCCGGTGCCGGGCGGCGTGGTCCCGTACGGCCGACTGGACCTGTGCGGTCAGGTTGCCGCTGAAGAAGAGCGCGGTCTCGGTCTGCCGCGCGCTCCTGCCCGAGCCGGTCTTCGCGCCCATGGCCTTCAGCTCCTGGAGATCCTTGGCGTAGGCGGCCGAGGAGAGGGCGGGCGGTCCGCCGGGCCGGAACTGCTGCGGGGAGGCGAGCAGGAGGGGGCGGAGCTTGGCGAGCCAGGTGTCGATGAAGGGCTGGAACGCGGGCGGGGTGGGCCGCCAGACCCCCGGCGCCGGGGTGGCGGTGAACGGAACGTCCGCGAACCTCCCGTCCCCTTCCCGGAGTTCGAGGATGCGGGCGGCGGCGCGCTTGCCGTAGTCGACGCCCCGGTCTCTGGCCTGACCGGCCGGAAGAGCGGCGAGCGAGTTCGCGTAGGCGGTGTCGAGCCGCGCCTTGGAGGCGGGGAAGCAGGCGAGCAGCATGTCGTGGGCCGCGGTGGCGGCGGCCGCCGCGGAAGACGCGTTCGCCGGGCCACGCTCGCGCCATTTGTACAGGGCGTAGCGGCCTTCGATCCCCACCACGGCGTTGTACACGGCGACGGAGACGAACCCCTCCCAGATCGCGGCCTGCCCGGAGGGGCGTGGGCCGAGACTGGCCTTGATCGTGTCGGTGGCGACGGCGTTCCACTCGCGGACCACCGCTGCCGGGTCCCCCGCGGTACGGGTGTCCGCGGCGGGGGGACTTGCCGCGGCGGGGGGGACTTGCCGCGGCGGTGAGCGTCACGAGGGCGAGGGCCGCGACGGCGCAGGCGAATCCCCGGACACGTGAACGCGGAGGAACGGGCAGAGGGGGCTCTTGGTACACGTCGTCCTCACTGGAGTCGAGTGCCCCAGGCTTAGCAACGGCCCGCTTCACGATCAAGACAACTCGCCGCAAAACGGGCAGGCCGAGAACGAGTGCGCAACGGGTGGGTCGCGACGCTGCCGCCCGACGACGCCCGCCCCTACCATCCGAGCACGGGAGGCCGACGCGCGCTCTCCTGGCAGGGGGGTCGGTCCATGCGGTCCAGGACTTCACGGTCGGTGTTCCGGCGCTGCGCCGGTGCCCTCGCGGTCTGCGGGGCGCTCGCCGCAACCTCCGGGTGCACGGTCCCCGTCGATGCCGTCGCCGGTGTCTCCGTGACCGCCGACGGCCATCTGCTCGGCGTCATGATGGTCTGCGGGCACCATATCGACGGCGCGTCCCTCTACGTGGACAGCGCCGACACCGACAAGACGGTGACGGTCGGTTCATGGACGTCCGACCGTCCTCTCGAGGCCGGTCTCACCACCTGGCCCCTCGATTCCGCTGTCGCCGGCTGGACCACGACCAGGCCCCTCGCCCGGCTCGGCGCCAGGACCGCCTACACCCTCTACGGCTGGACCGAGGACAACTCGTGGTCGTCGAGCGGCGTCTCCTTCACCCCGGCCGACCGAGACCGGCTCACCCCGGGGAAAGTCCTCTACGACCGCGTCTCGGACGACGGCGACGAATCCGCCGTCACCGTCCCGATGGCGGAGTTCGAAGCCGGGGCCTGCAAGGACACATGACGCCACGGCCGCGTCCACGGCCGCACCCCGAGCCGAACCCGCTGAGGACGAAGCCGAGGACGAAGCCGAGGACGAAGAGGACCGGGGCGACGGCGCTACCCTGCTCTGTCATGCAGGAGACGCGCCTCGACACTGCTCGGATCCGGGCGGCCCGCATGGTGATCGACCCGGTGTTCCTCGACACTCCGCTGTACCGCTGCGAGGCTCTGGAACCCGGTCTCGGGTGCGCGGTGAGCATCAAGCTCGAAACGGCCAACCCGGTCCGCAGCTTCAAGGCCCGCGGCACCGAGGTGGTCACGGGCCTGCTCGCCGGGCACGGGGCGCCGGCCGTGGTGTGCGCGAGCTCGGGCAACCTCGGCCAGGCCCTCGCCTGGTCCGGCCGCCGCCGGGGGCTCGACGTGACCGTCGTGGCCTCGCGCTTCGCGACCGCGGCCAAGCTCGATCGCATCCGCGCGTTGGGCGCCACGCTGGAGCTGGTGGACGGCGACCACGAGACGGCTCGCGAGCGGGCGGTGGCCCTCGCACGGGACGACGGCGTCCGGCTGGTCGAGGACAGCCTGGACATCGGGACCTGCGAGGGCGCGGCGACCATCGGCCTGGAACTGGTGGACGCCGCGCCGTCGTTCGACACCGTCCTGATCGCTCTGGGCGGCGGGGCACTGGCCACCGGCGTGGGTCATGTGATGAAGGCGCTGGCACCCGGGGTCGAGGTGATCTGCGTCCAGCCGCTGGGCGCACCGGCGATGACGTACTCGTGGCGCCGGCGGCGCGTCGTCAGCACCGAGTCGGCCGACACCATCGCCGACGCCGTCGCCGGCCGGCATCCCATTCCGGCCGTCCTGGACGACCTCCTCCTGGTCGCCGACGATGTCGTCCTGGTCCAGGAGACGTCGATCGTCGCCGGTATGCGGATGCTCCTCGACCACGCCGGCCTCGTCGTCGAACCGTCGGCCGCGCTCGGCATCGCGGCGATCCTGGAGGACCGCGAACGCTTCGCCGGCCGGCACGTGGTCACCGTCGTGTGCGGCAGCAACGTCGACGTGGCCGCCTATCACCGCTGGGTCGGTGCGGCTCCCGGCCCCGGGCCCTCGTCCGCCACCGCGTAACCGGGCACGGACGGCCATCGAACCGTCAGGACCGTCGACTCCTCCTCCGCGAACCACGAGTGGTCGACTCCGTGTCCCCAGACGACGTAGTCACCCTGTTCCTCCAGCAGGACGCTGCGGCCGGGGAGTTCGACGCGGAAGCGGCCGCTGACGAGAACCAGGAGGGCTGTGCGTTCCTCGCCCCGCACCCACTGCGACCGCTCGTCGCCGCGCGGGTGTACGCCCCACTTGATCTCCACCGCCTCGCTGTGGCGCGGATCGCCGGCGCCCTTGAAGTGCCCGAGAAGCCATCCCCGGTCCAGGGGTGCGTCCCTGCCCGCATTGCCGACGTACACGGAGTCGTTCACAGGGGCGGACGCTAGCAGTCACCACGAAGAACGGGCGGGCCGGCGGACGTCATGCCTTGAGGTGCTGCTCCCGGACGGCCTTCATGAGGCCCGCCATGGCGGACAGGGTCTCGCGGTCGCCCCCGTCGTCGATCGCCTCCAGAGCGGCCGCCGCGGCCTCACGGATCTGGTGGGGAAGCCCCTCGGCGGCCGTGAGACGGTAGGCGGCCCTACGGCGTGCCCTGCGCTCGGCGATGTCCACCGCGTCGGGGCCGGAGAGCGGGAAGACGGCTGCCCGGTACGCCGATATCCCGAGCACCACCATGTCCGCGATCCCGTCGGCGTATCCGGTCGCGGCGGCCTTGCGCCGGCCCTCCTGCATGGCCGCCATGATCCGGCGGCGGGACAGGATGGTGCCGAGGGCGCCGCCGCCCGCCAGGGAAAGGGCGCAGGTGACGGCGAGGAACGGTCCGTCCCACGCGTAGCCGGTGAATCCTCCGAGGATCGAGAGCGCGACGGTCCAGGCGGCCGCAGTCCGGGCGCTTATCTGCTCGGGTGTGGTGTCCATGACGGCAGTGTCCCAGCGGGTGCCGCCGCCACCCGCGCGGGGTGGACCGGCGGCCCGGAACCGTGGCCGCCGGTCCTCGCGGTCAGCCCTGCGCGCGGGCGGGGAGCTTCCAGCCGGGGCGGGGGAAGTGGCAGGTGTAGCCGTCCGGGTAGCGCTCCAGGTAGTCCTGGTGCTCGGGCTCGGCCTCCCAGAAGGGGCCGACCGGCTCCACCTCGGTGACCACCTTGCCCGGCCACAGGCCGGAGGCGTCCACGTCCGCGATCGTGTCCTCGGCGATCCGCTTCTGCTCGTCGTCCACGTAGTAGATCGCCGAGCGGTAGCTGAGGCCTATGTCGTTGCCCTGGCGGTTCCTGGTGCTCGGGTCGTGGATCTGGAAGAAGAACTCCAGGAGCGCCCGGTAGTCGGTCTTCGTGGGGTCGAAGAGGATCTCGATGGCCTCCGCGTGCGTGCCGTGGTTGCGGTACGTCGCGTTCGGCACGTCACCCCCGGTGTAGCCGACCCGGGTCGCCGTCACGCCCGGGAGCTTGCGGATCAGGTCCTGCATGCCCCAGAAACATCCGCCCGCCAGCACGGCCCTCTGCGTCTGCGCAGTCATCGCGGCCCCTCCAATACTCGTCGGCCTGGTCATTCGGGCTACCCGGCTCGCACATCCACCGGCGTCCGATGCCCACCCTCCTCAACGCGCGAGGGTTCCCGTCGATTCCGTGCCCCGCTCCTGTGCGCAGGAGCGGGGCATGGAGGGCACGGGGGGGGAGGAGAAGTTCGCGGCCGGTGTCAGTGGGCCGGCTGCGGATCGGCCGCCGGGGCCGGTTCCTCGTCGAAGGTCATCTCCGGCGGGGCCTTGCGGAAGCCCCTGGTGAGGTAGGCGAGGTAGCAGACGCCGACGGCCAGCCAGATCAGACCGAGGGTGCGGGCCTTGCTGTCGAGGTGGCACAGCAGCCACACGTCGACGACGGCGCCGACGGCCGGGAGCAGGACGTACGACCACACGGCGGGACGGCGGCCCGCGCGGCGCTCCCGGACGTAGGTCGCGATGACGGAGAGGTTGACGAAGGTGAAGGCCGTGAAGGCGCCGAAGTTGATGAAGGACGTGGAGGTGGCGACGTTCAGGCGCAGCGCGATCAGGCCGACCGCTCCGGCGAGGAGGATGTTCAGGGCGGGGGTGTGGTACTTGGGGTGGATGCTGCCGAAGACCTTCCTGGGCAGTACGGAGTCGCGGCCCATCGCGTAGAGCAGCCGTGCCGTGCTGGCCTGCGCCGCGATCCCGGAGGCGAACTGGGCGACGATCAGGCCGGCCAGGAACACGGAGGAGAACACGTCGCCGCCGATCGCCTTGGCGATCTCGAACGCGGCGGAGCTGGAGTCGGTGAACGCGTACCCGGGGTGGGCCAGCTGGGTGGCGTACGCGACGACGACGAAGATGCCGCCGCCGATGAGCGCGGTCAGCATGATGGCGCGGGGGATGGTGCGCTTCGGGTCGACGGTCTCCTCGGTCAGCGTGGTGACCGCGTCGAACCCGAGGAAGGAGTAGGCGGCGATGGCGGCGCCCGCGGAAATGCCCGCGAGGCTCGTCGCGTGGTTCGCGAACGGTGTGGCGCTGGCGAGTCCCGCCGCTCCCTGGTGCTGGAAGACGTGCCGCAGACAGAGCAGCGCGAAGATCGCGACGACCAGGACCTGGAAGACCATCAGCAGGTCGTTCACCCGCTCCGCGGTCTTGATGCCCCGGACGTTGAGCGCGGTGGTGACGGCGATGAACGCGACGATCCACACCCAGAACGGCACCGAAGGGTACTCGGCCTGGAGATAGGCCCCGCCGATGAGCCAGATGACCATGGGCAGGAAGAAGTAGTCCAGCAGGGTGGCCCAGCCGACGAGGAAGCCGATCCGGGAGTCTATGGAGCGCCGCACATAGGTGTAGGCGGACCCGGCGACGGGGTGGGCCGCGGCCATCTTCCCGTAGCTGTGCGCGGTGAAGAGCATGGCGCCGAGGGCCAGCAGGTAGGCCGTCGGGACGGAGCCGTGGGTGCTGTCGGCGACGACGCCGTAGGTGCCCAGGACGATGATCGGGGCCATGTAGGCGAGCCCGAAGAGCACGACGGATCTGAGGGTCAGGCTGCGGGTGAGGGTGGGCGGGGAGGCGGGAGCGGACATGGCGTTCCTTGGGCCGAGGGGACGGGGTGCCTTTTTTCTGGGGGGGGTGACGATCAGTTGTCGGTGACGTGCCAGCGGCGGGGGTCCAGGCGGCCGTCGTAGAGCGGGAGGTCGATGGGGGCGTCGGCCTCGGTGAACTGGTTCCACATGCGGTTCAGGCCGGCGGTGCCGAAGGTCCGTACGCGGGTCACGTCGTCCAGGTCGAGGACGTCGGTCAGCACGGTGGGCGCGGAGTCGGGGGCCTCGACGCGGACGCGTCCCTCGGGGTCGACGACCAGGCTGCGCCCGGTGCCGTCGGGGCCCGCGGTGTTCACGCTGACCACGTAGACCTGGTTGACGATGGCGTTCGCCCGGGCGAGGACGAGTTCCTGGGCGCGGTCCGCGGAGGTGGTCATGACCGGGTTGACGATGACCTCGGCGCCCATCCAGGCCAGGTGCCTGGCCACCTCCGGGAACCAGGCGTCGTAGCAGATGGCGAAGCCGACGCGGCCGGTGTCCGGGAGGTCCAGGACGACGAAGCGGTCGCCGGGGGTGTACGGCTCGAAGGGCCGCCACGGGAAGACCTTGCGGTAGTGGGCGGCGAGCCGCCCCTCGGGGGAGAGGGCGAGGGCGGTGTTGAAGAGCTCGCCGGCCGGACCGCGCTCGCAGACGGTGCCCGGAAACAGCCAGACGCCCAGGTCGCCCGCGAGCTCGGCGAGCTGTCGCACGCGGGGGCCGTCGAGCGGCTCGGCCGCGTCCCGCAGCCGGCTCTCCGACTCGGCGGGCGGGCCGTCGGTGCCGCACAGGTGCAGCTCCGGGTAGGCGAGGAGGCGGGTCTGCGGGAAGCGCGCCAGCACGCCCGCGACGTCTTCGGCGAAGCCGGACAGCGGGTCCGTGGCCGGGCGGGGAGGGGCCTGGACCAGGGCGACGGGGAGGGGTCGGGACATGGCCAGGAAATTAACTCAATATGAGTCCTTATACAATGGTCTCATTATGAGCAGTTTTACTGGCCGCTACATTGAGGGCATGACCGGCACCCCGAACGGATCCGCGCCCGCGCACTCCGAGGCGCACCCCGAGGGGACCGTCCTCGCCCTCAACTCGCCCAAGCTGAACGGGATCCGCCGGCTCACCGCGCTGGACACGGTGCGCGCCCGGATCGCCATGGCGGTCGATCTCGGGCTGCTCTCCCCCGGCGAGCGGCTGCCCCAGACCGACGCCATAGCCGAGGCGCTCGGCGTCGGGGAGATCACCGTGCGCCGCGCCCTGAGCACCCTGTGCACGGACGGCGTCCTGGAACGCAGGCGCGGCCGCAACGGCGGCACCCTCGTCGCCGAGCAGCCGACCCGGGGGGTCGTCGACGCGGCCGAGGCGTACCACGGGCAGACCGCGGAGGTGCACCGCCTGATCGACGAGCGGACCGTCCTGGAGTGCGGGATCGCCCATCTCGCGACCCGCGCCGCGTCCGCCGCGGCGCTCGACGAGCTCGACGTGCTGGTCGCGGCCATGGACCGGGCGGAGAGCTGGGCGGAGTTCCACTCCTGCGACGAGCGGTTCCATCTCGCCGTGGCCCACGCCACCGGCCTCGACGCGAGCGTGCAGACCTACGGGACCGTGCTGCGCCGGCTCTACGCGTACTACCTCCCCTACCCCCTCGCCGCCCTGCGCGAGTCCAACGACGAGCACCGGGCGCTGGTGGCGGCGCTCCGCGCGGGTGACGCGGCGGGGGCGGCCGACATCGCCCGCCGCCATGTGGAGACCCTGCACCGGACGATGTTCGTCGGGCTGGTGCGCTGAGCCCGACGGGGGGGCCGCATATGGATACAGCCCCGCGCCCCTTACGGGGCGCCGCCGAACGCAGGCGCCGATATTCGGTTGCCGGGCGGCGCTCCCGCGGGCTCAATGGCCTACATGGCCGACATCCAGGGCTCGTACGACGAGCTGTTCACCGCCGTGCCCACCGCTCTCGCCGCGCTGATCGACGACGGTGACGTGGGAGGTGCCGTGGCCGTCTTCGTGGACGGGGAGCCCGTCGTGGACGTGTGGGCCGGCTTCGCCGATGCCGGCCGGACCCGGGCGTGGGAGCGGGACACGATCGTCAACGTGTTCTCCGTGACCAAGACGATGACCGCGCTGTGCGCGCTCGTCCTGATCGACCGCGGAAAGCTGGATCCGGACGCGCCGGTCGCCCGCTACTGGCCCGAGTTCGCCGCGGCCGGCAAACGGCACGTGCTGGTGCGGCATCTGCTGTCGCACACCGCCGGCCTGCCCGACTGGGAGGGTCCGGTCGAGGAGCTGTACGACTGGGCGGCCGCGACGGCCCGGCTCGCCGGGCAGGCCCCGCAGTGGGAGCCCGGGACCGCGGCCGGCTACCACTCGGCCACCCAGGGGTTCCTGGTGGGTGAGGTGCTGCGGCGGATCACCGGGCGGAGCGTGGGCGAGTTCTTCGCCGCGGAGGTGGCCGGACCGCTGGGCGCGGACTTCCACATCGGCCTCGGCCCCGAGCACGACCACCGCGTGGCGCTCACCGTGCCGCCGCCGGGCAGGGACGAGGACTACACGGCGAGTGCGCCGAACCGCGACGCGGCCCCCGCCGCCCCCACCACCGCCACCGCCCTGCGCGTCCGGGACGGCAACAGCCTCGCCTGGCGCCGCGCGCAGATCCCCGCGGCGAGCGGCTACGGCAACGCCCGTTCGGTCGCCCTCGTCCAGTCGCTGCTCGCCTGCGGCGGAACCGTGGGCGGGGTGCGGGTGCTGTCCCCCGAGGGGTGTGAGCGGGCCCGGGAGCTCCAGTTCGAGGGCGAGGACCGCGTCCTCGGCATGCCGGCCCGGTACGGCCTCGGCTACGGCCTCTTCGGCAGCGCCCTCGGCTGGGGCGGCTGGGGCGGCGCGCTCGTCTGGGCCGACCCCGACGAGCGGCTGGCGATCGCGTACGTGACGAACCAGATGCGCGAACCCGCCGCGGACAACCGGGGCATCGAGCTGATCATGGCCGCCCAGGACGGCATCAAGGGGCTGCGGGCGACATGAGTGGTGTGCTCTCTCTCGTCGGCGGCGGCTGGGACGCGCCCGAGGTGTACGGGCCGCTGCTGCGAGCCGCGGGCGGCGGCCGGATCGGGTGCGTGATCGTCGACGAGGGGGACGGCGAGGCGCAGTTCGCGCGGTACGCGGAGGCGTTGCGGACCGCGGGGGCCGATGCCGTGGTGCCGTTGCTCGTGCCGCTCGGGGGACGGTTCGAGCCGGAGTCCCTGCTGGAGAGCGGAACGGCCGGGCTGCTGGTGTGCGGTGGGCTCACACCCGCGTACCAGGACGCGTTCGCCGGGTGTGCCGCCCGGCTGACCGGGCTGCTCGCCGAACGCGGCATCCCCTACGCCGGGTTCTCGGCCGGTGCCGTGCTCGCCGCCCGGCGGGCCGTGGTCGGCGGCTGGCTGGCGGACGGTGTTCCGGTCTGCCCGCCGGACGCCGCCGAGGATCTCGAAGAGGTCGACGTACGGCCCGGGCTCGGCCTGGTGCCCTTCGCGGTGGACGTGCACGCGGCCCAGTGGGGCACGCTGGGACGCTTGGTGGCGGCCGTGTCGCGAAGGTCGGTGCCGTTCGGGGTGGCGATCGACGAGAACACCGTGCTGGAGGTGACCGGCCGGACGGGCCGGGTCGGCGGGCGCGGGCGCGTCCATGTCGTACGGCCCTCGGGCGACACCGCGGACGCGGTCGTACGGTCGTACGCGCCCGGTGCGTCCGTCCCGCTGGGTCAGCCGCCGCTGCCGTAGGGGCGGGTGAGGATCTCCAGGCGGTGGCCGTCGGGGTCGTCGAAGTAGGTGCCGCGGCCCCCGTCGTTGGTGTTGATCTCGCCGGGACGGGTGTGGTGCGGGTCGGCCCAGTAGCTGAGGCCGGCCGCCCGCAGCCGCGTGAAGATCTCGTCGAAGTCGTCCTCGGAGACCAGGAAGGCGTAGTGCTGCGGCGGGATGTCCCCCGGGCTGTCCATGAAGTCGAGGGTGACGCCGTTCGGCAGCGCGACCGGGGCGAACGGACCGTAGTCCGGGCCGACTTGCAGTCCGAGGATGTCGGCGAGGAACCGGGCCGAGGCGCGCTTGTCGTGTGCGGCGACGATGGTGTGGTTCAGGTTCACGGTCATCGTGGGACCTCCTGCTGTCCAACGTACTCCCGACAGCGGATAAGGTAAGGCTCGCCTTAGTCACCGATCGGGAGAGCCAGTCGTGCGTGCGTTGAGGTTGAGGGCCGTCCTGGCCGTGTCCGCCGTGTCCGTCGTGGGCGGCCTGCTGGCCGGCTGCTCGTCGTCCGGCGGTGACAACGATGCCGGTGCCGCCGCACACGGCGACGGAACCGTGAACAAGGTCGCCGGCGCCTCCGAGGGCCCCTCCGCCGCGCCGAGCGCGCTCGCCGACGGGATGGGCTCCGACACCGACACCGACGGCGTCTTCCCGCGCACGGTCACCCACTTCGAGGGGAAGACCACCATCAAGGCCGAGCCGAAGCGGATCGCGGTGCTCAGCACCGGGCAGCTCGACGACCTGCTCACCCTCGGCATCGTCCCGACGGCCGGCACCCGCGCCGAGAACGCCGGGCTGGTCCCCGACTATCTCGCCGACGCCTTCCCGCAGTACAAGAAGAAGCTCGCCGCGATGACCGACGCGGGCACCCGCCAGTCCCCCAACCTGGAGTCCCTGGCCGCCGCCGAGCCGGACCTGATCCTGGTCAACGACTCGCTCGGCGACCTCTACCCCCAGCTGTCGAAGATCGCGCCCACCGTGGTCACCGCCGGCCAGGGCATCAACTGGAAGCGCGATCTGCTGCTCGTCGGGGACGCGGTCGGCGAAGGGCAGAAGGCCGAGGAGCTGCTCACCGACATCGTCGACAACGCGAAGGCCAGCGGGTCCGCCCTGAACGGCTCGGCGACCGTGTCCATGGTCCGCTTCACGCCCGACCGCACCCGGATGTTCGGGGTGTCCTCCTTCACCGGCTCGATAGCCGTCGACATGGGCCTGTCCCGCCCCAAGTCGCAGCAGTTCACCGCCATTTCGCAGGACATCAGCGCGGAGAAGGTCGACACCGCCGACGGTGACTGGATCTTCTACTCCGTGCAGGGCGACGCGGCGAAGACGGACGCGGCGACCGTGCTCGCCGGTCCGCTGTGGAAGTCCATGAAGGCGGTCGAGGCCGGGCACGCCGTGCAGGTCGACGACGACCCCTGGTACCTCAACGCCGGTCCCACGGCCGCGCGTCTGGTCGTACGCCAGCTCGCCGAACACCTCCGGTAAGTGCGCCGCGCCCTCGTCTGGCCGACGGCCGCCCTCGTGGTGGCCGTCGTCGCCGTGCTCAGCCTCGCCGTCGGCACGCGTGCCGTACCGCCGGCGACCGTCCTCGACGCCCTGCTGCACGGCGGGTCCTCCCCCGACGCGCTCGTCGTCCGCTCGCTGCGCCTGCCCCGCACCGAGGTCGGCCTCACCGCGGGCGCCGCGCTCGGCCTCGCCGGCGCCACGCTCCAGGCGGTCACCCGCAACCCGCTCGCCGACCCCGGCATCCTCGGCCTGAGCCAGGGGGCGGCGGCCGGGGTGGTGCTCGCCATCGTCCTAGGCGGCTCGGGGTACGGCTTCGGGTCCTACGTCTGGTACGCGTTCACCGGCGCCGTCGTCGCCGCGTGCCTGGTGTACGGCATCGCGGCGCGGGGGCGGGGTGGGGCGTCCCCGGTGAAGCTGGCGCTGGCCGGCACCGCTCTGTCCGCGATGACCGCGGGGGCGACGACGGTGGTCCTGACGTCCAGTTCGGCGACCCTCGACCAGTTCCGGTTCTGGCAGGTGGGGGCGCTCAGCGGGCGGGACGCGGGGACCGTCGTACGGATGCTGCCGTTCCTGGCCGCGGGCGCCGTGCTGGTGCTGGCCTGTGCCCGGGGGCTGGACGCGCTGGCCCTCGGCGACGAGACGGCCCGCTCGCTCGGACACCGGGTGCATGTCGTGCGGGGGTGCGCCGCGCTGGGGGCGACCCTGCTGACCGCGTCCGCGGTGGCGGCGGCCGGGCCGATCGCGTTCGTGGGGCTGGTGGTACCGCATCTGGCGCGGCGGATGGTCAGGGGCGGGGGCTACGGGCGGGTGCTGCCGCTGTCGGCGCTGCTGGGAGCGGGGTTGCTGGTGGCCGCGGATGTGCTGGGGCGGGTGGTGCGGGCTCCTGCGGAGGTGCCGGCCGGGGTGATGACGGCGTTGGTGGGGGTGCCGGTGCTGGTGGCGCTGGTACGGAGGAAGGGGGCCGTGACGTGAGGCGCACCCGGGGCTGGGGCCGGGGGGTGGGGACGCTTACCGGCGCTGGCAGGGTGCCGCCCGCGCCCACCCGTGCCGCCCCAGCGGCACGACTGCCCGCGGCTGAAGAGAGGCAGCGGGCGAAGCGCCCCGTAAGGGGCGCGGGGAACTGCGCGGCCGGCCCCCACCGGCCCGCAGGGACGTTCGTGCTGCGCCCCCGCCCCCGCTTCTCCCTCGTCCTTCACAAGCGTTCGATCCTCGTCGCCCTCGTGCTGCTCACCCTCCTCGCCCTCGCCATGGCCGCCTCCGCCTCCCTCGGCCAGACCTACATCTCCCCCGCCGAGGTCTGGCGCACCCTCCGCGGCGAGCAGACCCCCTACGACCTCGTCGTCAACGAGCTGCGCGTCCCGCGGATCGTGCTCGGGGCGCTCGTCGGCGGGGCGCTCGGGCTCGCCGGGGCGCTGGTGCAGACCGTCACCCGGAACCCGCTCGCCAGTCCCGACGTCATCGGCGTCGGGCACGGCGCCGCCGCCGCGACCGTGGTCGCACTGGCCACGGGGGCCGTCGCCTCGCCGTCCGCGATGCCCGCCGTGTCCGTGGCCGGCGGCCTCGCTGCCGCCGCCCTCGTCTACGTGCTCGCCTGGCGGCACGGCATGCAGCCCAGCCGCTTCGTGCTCACCGGCGTCGGTATCGGCGTCGCCCTGTCCGCCGTCGTCCAGCTGTACCTCGCCGACAGCGAGCTGGACGCGGCCGAGCAGGTCAAGCTGTGGCTGACCGGGAGTCTGAACGGGCGGGGCTGGGAGCAGGCCGGGCCGCTCGCCGTCGTCCTCGTGCTCGCCCTGCCGGGGCTGGTGTGGGCGGCCCGGGCGGCGCGGCCGCTCGGGCTCGATCCCGACACCGCCGCCGCCCTCGGCCTCCGGGTCGACCGGGCCCGGCTCGGTGTCACCGCCCTCGGCGTCGTGCTCGCCGCCGCCGCGACCGGTGCCGCCGGGCCGATCGGGTTCGTCGCGCTCACCGCGCCGCAGCTGGCCAGGCGGCTCACCCGCACCCCTCAGCTGCCGCTGGTCTGCTCGGCGCTGACGGGCGCACTCGTGCTGGTGGCCGCCGACCTGGTGGCCCGCACCCTGGTCCCTCCGCTGGAGATCCCGGTCGGTGCGCTGACCTCCCTGGTCGGCGGCCCCTATCTGCTCCATCTGCTCGGCCGCAGGCCGAAACCCTGACTCAGATCGTCGCCGTGTCGATCACGAAGCGGTAGCGGACGTCGCTGTTCACGACCCGCTCGTACGCCTCGTTGATCTGGTCGGCGCCGATGAGTTCGATCTCGGCGCCCAGCTGGTGCTCGGCGCAGAAGTCGAGCATCTCCTGGGTCTCCGGGATGCCGCCGATGCCGGAGCTGCTCAGGCTGCGGCGGTTGCCGAAGACGGAGGAGAGGAGGATGTGGACGGGCTCCTCGGGGATGCCGACGTTCACCATGGCGCCGTCCGTCTTCAACAGGGACAGGTAGGCGTCGAAGTCGAGCGGGGCCGACACCGTGTTGAGGATGATGTCGAAGGTGCCCTTCAGATCGGCGAAGGTCTGCGGGTCGCTGGTCGCGAAGTAGTGGGTCGCGCCCAGCTTCAGGCCGTCGTCCTTCTTGCGGAGGGACTGGGAGAGGACGGTGACCTCCGCGCCGAGGGCCGCCGCGATCTTCACGCCCATGTGCCCGAGGCCGCCGAGGCCGACGACCGCGACCTTCTTGCCGGGGCCGGCGTTCCAGTGCCTGAGCGGGGAGTACGTGGTGATGCCGGCGCAGAGGAGGGGCGCCGCCACGTCGAGGGGAAGTCCGTCGGGGATGCGGACGACGTAGTTCTCGTCGACGACGACCTTCTGCGCGTAGCCGCCGTAGGTGGGCTGCCCGTCCTTGCCGACGGCGTTGTACGTCCAGGTCGGGCCGCCGCCGGTGCAGTACTGCTGGAGACCGGCCTTGCAGTTGTCGCACTCACGGCAGGAGTCGACCATGCAGCCGACGCCCACCCGGTCTCCCACCGCGTACTTCGTGACGCCCGGGCCGACCTCCGAGACGACGCCCGCGATCTCGTGACCGGGCACCATCGGGAAGATCGCCGTACCCCAGCCCTCACGGGCCTGGTGGATGTCGGAGTGGCAGATACCGGCGAACTGGATGTCGATGAGGACGTCGAACTCGCCGACCGCGCGCCGCTCGATCGTGGTCCGCTCCAGCGGGGCCTTCGCGGCAGGCGCGGCGTAAGCAGCAACAGTGGTCATGAGGGGGGTTCTCCTAGAGGTGTCTTCGCACCCGGTCGCCTTCTTCCGTCCCGGGCACGTGTCCAGGCTCCTCCACGCTACGTCCGTCACCCAGCCCCCGCCTCTGCGTACGTCTGCCGTGCCTACCACTGGCGGGGTCAGGTTCCGGTGCGTACGACCGTGAATACTGGATGGATGGAAGACCAGCCCCGACCCTCCACCGCCACCACTGCCTCCGCCTCCCCGTCCCTGGACCGGCGTGCCGAGCTCAGCGAGTTCCTGCGCACCCGGCGCGCCCGGCTGCGCCCCTCCGACGTGGGGCTGCCGGACTTCGGGCGGCACCGCAGGGTGCCGGGGCTCCGGCGCGAGGAGCTGGCGCAGCTGGCCGGGGTGTCGGTGGCGTACTACACGCGCCTGGAGCAGGGCAACGGGCGGAACGTGTCGGCGGAGGTGCTGGACTCGATCGCCCGCGCGCTGCGGCTCACCGGCGCCGAGCACGCGCATCTCACGCATCTCGCCAAGGGCAAGCAGCACAAGAAGAAGGCGTCGGCGCGGCCGCAGCAGGTGCGCCCGGCGCTGGGCCAGCTGCTGGAGGCGATGGAGGGCGTACCGGCGTACATCGGGGGGCGCCGCTCGGACATCCTGGCGTGGAACGGGATGGCGGCCGCGGTCTTCGGTGACTGGTCGGAGCTGCCGGTCACGGAGCGCAACTGGGCGCGGCTGGTGTTCCTGCGGCCCGAGTACCGCGATCTCTTCGTCGAGTGGGAGCAGAAGGCGATCGACATCGTCTGCCTGCTGCGCATGGACGCGGGCTGCTATCCCGACGACACCCGGCTGTCCGCGCTGGTGGGCGAGCTCTCGGTGAAGAGCGAGGAGTTCCGCCGGTTGTGGGCGACGCACGACGTCAAGGAGAAGAGCCACGGTGTGAAGCGGCTGCGCCACCCGCTGGTGGGCGAGCTGTCCCTCAGCTACGAGTCGTTCCGGATGCCGGACGACCCTGACCAGTCCCTGGTCACGTACCACGCGGAGCCGGGCTCCGCGTCGGCCCAGGCGCTGAGCCTGCTGGCCAGCTGGGGCACCGACGCGGCCCGGGTCGCCCCGGCCCCCTGACCGACCGGCCGAATGATCGGCTGATCGGCTGATCGGCGGCATGGAGAACGGCCCGCCGGAAGCCGCGCTTCCGACGGGCCGCTCGCTGGGGTTCTACTCGGCGGTCTACGCGCTCACTTGCCGTAGTACGCGTTGTAGATGGAGATCGTCGACTTGTTGCCCTTCTTGTCGGCGATCTTGGCGTGGAACGAGATGGCCTTGCCCTTGGCCGGGTTCTTGACGGTGATCTTGCCGTGGCTGACCGTCAGCTTCTTCCAGGTCTGGCCGTAGTCGTACGACACCCAGACCCCGAGGGACTTCAGGTTGCGGCCGGCGGCCGCGCCCTCGACGGTGACCGGGAAGGTGACCTTCTTGCCCGCCTCGACGCGGCTGTCCAGGCCGGTCTTGGCGCCGAAGTGGACGGTGGAGGCCGGGAGCTGGGCGAATGCGGTGCTGCTGCCCGGCTTCTTCGAGTGGAAGGTCCAGCTCGCGTCGATCCGGGTGGAGGCGGCGGCGACCTTGACCGAGCGGATGACCGAGGTGGTCAGCCTGTACTCGGCGTCGGCGGACGGCACGGTGAAGACGCCGTCACCGAACAGCGGGTCCTGGTTGGAGCCCACCTTGGTGCCGTTGCGGTAGAGGGTGGTGTTCACCGACAGGAAGTCGGAGGACCCGGCGTGCCTGGCGCCGTCGGAGAACAGCGGGACGATGCCGAAGATCTGGTTGCCGTCGCGGTACAGGCCGTACTCGGACGTCAGGTGCGGGCCGAAGACCGCGACGTTGAAGGTGTTCCGGTAGGAGTTGCCGGCCTTGTAGGTCTTCGGGTCGCCCAGCGTGTAGAAGGCGTCGGCGATCGGCAGGCCCTGGGCGTCGTGGCCGGAGTACTGCGTGGCGTCGAAGGCCCACTGGGCGCCGTCCACGGTGGAGACGTGGAAGGTGCGGGTGCCGGGCAGCTTCTGCTCCACCGCGTCACCCATGACGAGGTCCTCGCCGACCACGCCCCAGGGTGCGACCGAGCCGGTCTTGTTCGGGGCCGAGGCACCGAAGGCGTTCTTGACGGTGGCGAGCTCACCGGTCTTGAAGTGCCGGACCTTGTCGCCCTGGATCTTCTTGACCTGGGCGCTGGTGGCGACGTCGTACTCCTCGTCGGCACCCTTGGTGAACTGGCCGCTCCAGGTCTGGGTCAGACCGCTGGCGACCTCACCGCCCAGCGGTGCGAGCCGGATGTTGGCGAAGGTGTCGAAGCCGACCCCGAAGCCGATGCCGGCCGGGTCGTACATGTAGTCGACGGTCGCCGAGTGCGGGGTGGCCTGGGCGTCCGGCACGGTGATGTCGGCGGACTTGGTGGTGCGGGCGTCGATGGTGAGCGTGAGGTCCTTGGTGACGCTCAGCTTCGGGTTGACCAGCCAGTCGAGACCGCCGTCGAAGGTGGTGAAGTCCTTGGCGATCCAGGCGTCGAGCAGGTACGTGCCCTTCGGCACCCGGAAGCTGGCGGTCCCGGTGTCGGAGACGGGCACGACGTAGTCGCGGCCGTTGCCGAGGCCCGAGTAGCCGGCGAGGTCGGTGGCGTAGACACCGGTCGGGTTGCCGTCGCGCCCGATGTGCTTGACGGTGACGGTGTACGACTGCACCTCGCGCGTGACCGCGGCCGCCGTGCGGATGCTCTGCCCGCCGCCGGTCGCCGTGACGTACGCCGAGTAGGCGCCGTCGAGGGTGCCGCCCAGCTTGGTGTCGACGGTGACGCCGACGGCGGCCGTGCCGCCCGCCGGGACGGTCACCTTGGTCGCGCCGAGCTTGAAGAAGCCGGCCGGGGCCGCCGCGCCCTTGGGGTCGGTGCCGGCCGCCGCGAGGCTGAGGGTGACGTCCTTGGTGCCGGTGTTCCGGTAGGTGACCTGCTTGGTGACCGGGGTGTCGTCGGTGTGCGGCCACTGCTGCACACCGAAGTTCACCGACACCGGGTCGGCGAGCACGGTCTGCTTGATGGCCTTGTCGACGGCGATCCGGCCCGAACCCTGCTCGAACGGCGTGTACTTGCCGCCCTTCGCGGAGCCGGTCAGGGCCGCCTTCAGCTGCTGGTAGCCCCAGTCGGGGTGCTCCTGCTTGAGGATCGCGGCGGCGCCCGCGACGTGCGGGGTCGCCATCGACGTACCGGAGATGGTCAGGTAGCCGGGCGGGTTCTCGCCGACCTCCTGGTCGATGACGCTGCCCTTGGCCGCGGCCGCGGTGATGTCGACGCCCGGCGCGGTGACGTCCGGCTTGATGGAGCCGTCGGCGGCGGGGCCGGTGGAGGAGAAGTCGGCCAGCTTGTCGTTGCCGTCGACGGCGCCGACGGTGAGCGCGGCGGCCGCGCTGCCCGGCGAACCGATCGACTCGGGGCCCTCGTTGCCCGCGGCGATCGCGAACAGGATGCCCTTCTCGGTGGAGAGCTTGTTGACCTCGGCTTCGAGCGGGTCGATCTCCGGGGTGTCGTAGCCGCCGAGGCTGAGGTTGACGATGTCGGCGCCCTCGGCCGCCGCCCACTCCATGCCGGCGAGGATGCCGGAGTCGTCACCGGAGCCGGTGTCGTCCAGGACCTTGCCGTTGAGGATCTTCGCGCCGGGCGCGACACCCGTGTACTTGCCGTGCGACTTGGCGCCGGTGCCCGCCGCGATGGACGCGACGTGCGTGCCGTGGCCGAAGTGGTCGGTGGCGTCGGCGGCCCCGCTGAAGTTCTTGGACTCGATCACCTGGTCCTTGAGGTCCGGGTGGGTCGTGTCGACGCCGGTGTCGAGGACCGCGATCTTGACGCCCTTGCCGTTGTAGCCGGCCTTCCAGGCCGTGGGCGCGCCGATCTGCGGCACGGACTTGTCGAGGCTGGCCTTGCGGACGCCGTCGAGCCAGACGTGCGCGATGCCGGCGGCGGCCTTGTTCCCGTTGGTGACCGCGTCCCAGAGCTCGGGCGTGTCCTTGACCGGGGTCTGCACGGCGTCGGCGTTGAGCGTCTTGAGGCTGTGCCGCAGGGTGCCCGCGTCCCGCACGTCGGCCCTGGTGGCCGTGGCGGCGCCGCTGTACCCGACGATGACCTTCAGGCCGTTCTTCTGCGCCTTGCGGGTCGCGGCCTTGTTCAACTCGGTGACGTCGAAGAGCCGTTGGTCCAGCTTGCCGGAGGACACCAGTTGGACGGCGTCACCGGGGACGACGAGGGTGTGCCCGTCGACCTTGCTGATCCGGAAGGGTATGTGCTGTCGCCCCTCGGCCCGCTCCAGGCCGACGACGCGGCCCTTGGCGTCCAGGGCGACCCGGTCGCCGGTGATCAGGGTGACGTGGTGCTTGGCGGTGAGCGAAGAGGCGGCGGCCGTGGCGGCGCGCTGTTCCGGCTTCGCCGACGCCGGGCTGGTCATGCCCGCGGCGAGCGCGACGGCTGCTGCCGTGGCCACGGTGGCCGCGGCAGCTCTTTTCACTTGTCTGCGCAAGACTCCCCCAGGAGACGGTGTGCCGGGCGAATTCCCCGTTCACCCGGCCGGGGGCAGTCCCGTACGCACATACGTCAACCCCCCGGAATACGGAGTATGCCGGGGGGTGATCAGTGGGCTCAATAGATGAGAGGCCGGTAAGAAGAGTGCGGGACAACTGTTACGCGCCGGGGTGAACACCGTTACACAACCGCGTGGTTTCACTCGGCGCGCCGGTGTTATGCGCCGGCGTTCTCCTTGACGGTGATCTTGCCCTTGCGGATGGTCGCGAGGCGCGGGGCCTTCTTCGCGATCGCGGAGTCGTGCGTGACCATGATGAAGGTCAGCCCGTGCTCCTTCCACATGCGCTCCAGTACGTCCATGATCTCGTCGCGCATGCCCTCGTCGAGGTTGCCGGTGGGCTCGTCGGCGAGCAGCACCTTGGGGTGCTTGACCAGGGCCCGGGCGATGGCGACGCGCTGCTGCTGGCCACCGGACAGCTCGGAGGGCAGGTGGCCGAGGCGCTCGCCGAGACCGACGGACGTCAGCGCCTCGGCGGCGCGTTCACGCCGTTCCTTGGTCTTGACGCCGAGCGGGACGAGGGCGGTCTCGACGTTCTCCTGGGCGGTGAGCGTCGGGATGAGGTTGAAGGACTGGAAGACGAAGCCGATGTTCTCGCTGCGGACCCGGGTCAGCTTGGTCTCGGAGAGCTTGGCCAGGTCGGTGCCGTCGAGCACGACCTCACCGGACGTCGGCCGGTCCAGGCCGCCCAGCATCTGCAGGAGGGTGGACTTGCCGCCGCCGGTGGGGCCCTGGATGACCAGGCGGTCGCCGTCGGCGATGGTGAGGTCGATGCCGTCGAGGGCGCGGACGGTGTCCTTGCCGCGTGTGTAGAGCTTGGTGACGTTTCTGAGTTCGTACATGGTGGCTCCTGGAGGGTTTTCGGGGTGGGGCGGTGCGTTGTCGGCCGCGGGCGGGTGGGGGCTGGTCGCGCAGTTCCCCGCGCCCCTGAAAACACCAGCCGCGGGCAGTCGTGCCGCTGGGGCGGCACGGGTGGGCGCTGGGGGTCCCCCCGGCCGAAGGCTGGGGGAGGCACCCGGCAAGCGCCGGTGAGCGTCCCCACCCCCACCCCAGCCGCAGCCGACGTCAACTACTCGACCCGCCGCAGCGCGTCCGCAGGACGGAGCCTCGACGCGCGCCAGCCGCCGAACGCGCCCGCGATCAGGCCGCCGGCCACCGCGAGACCCACCGCCAGCGCGATCGTCGTCACGCTGACCGGGGCCGTGAGGGCGACCTCCAGGGTCTTCGCGGCCTGCTGGCCGGGACCGCCGCCGAAGCCGCCGCCCCCACCGCCGCCGAAGCCGCCGCCACCGGTGCCGCCACCGCCACCGCCGCTGCTGCCGACGGAGGCGTCCAGCGTGGGGCTGATCGCGGTGACCACGTAGGCGCCGACCAGACCGAGCCCGATCCCGAGCGCACCGCCGACCAGGCCGTTGACCATGGCCTCGCCGATGACCTGCCGGGTGACCCGGCCGGACTTCCAGCCCAGCGCCTTCAGCGTGCCGAACTCACGGACGCGGCGGGAGACCGCCGAGGAGGTGAGCAGGCCGGCGACCAGGAACGCGGCCACGAGCACCGCGATGGACAGCCACTTGCCGACGTTGGTGGCGAGCGAGGACGCCGTGGAGAGGGAGCCGGAGACGGTGTCCGCGAGGTCGGCGGAGGTGGTGACCGTCGTACCCGAGACGTTGCTCTGGATGGTCTTCTTGACCGAGGAGATCTGCTTGGAGTCGGTCGCCTTGACGTAGATCGTGGTGACCTTGTTCTTCTCGTCGGCCAGCGTCTGCGCCTGCTTCAGCGGCATGTAGAGGTTGGCCGCCGCGTCACCGCTGTCGGCCGTCGCGATGCCGATGATCGTGAACTTGACCTTGTTGATCGTGACGGTCGAACCGACCTTGTACTTCTTCTCCTTGGCGTACGCCGAGTCGGCGACCAGCACCTTGGAGTTCGTCTCGGTGGTCTTGAAGGTACGGCCGCTGGTGATCTTCGACGAGGTCAGCGGGCCGACCGCGGTCTGGGTGACGTCGGTGCCGTAGACCGTGTACGAGTTGACGTCGAAGTTGGCGCCACCGCCCTGGACTTCGCCCTGCGGAGCCCCGGTGCCGCCGCCCCCGGGGCCGCCCTGGCCGCCGGAGCCCTGGTTCTGCTGGAACTGACCCCGGGTGAACTGGCCGCTGATCTTGACCACGTTGAGGTTCAGCCCGCCGACCGCGGTCGCGACGCCCTTCTGGTCGCCGACCTTGGTGACGGTGGTGGAGGCGAGGGTGGTGAAGCCCTGCACCATGACGCGGTCACTGCTCTGGGTGCTCGACGAACCGTTGTTCTGCGCGTCGAAGTTGAAGCGGGGCCGCTGGGAGGCGCTCGTGGACGCCGACGCGGCCTTGGTGACCGTCATGTCCGTACCCAGGCCGTACAGCGACTGGAGGACCTTGTCCTGCGCCTTCCCCATGCCGTTGGACACGGAGTTGACCACAATGACGAGTGCGATGCCCAGCGCGAGGCCGGAGGCGACGACGAGAGCCGCCTTTCTGCGGCGGCGCAGTTCGCGCCTCAGGTAGGTGAAGAACATGACCGCAAGGTAGGGACGCACCGTGATGGCTCGATAAGGCCTAAATAAGAGATGCATGAGAAGGCTGTCCGGAGGCCAGGAATCGCCCCGCACCGGGCTGTCAGCGCCGCCCGGGCACGCCGGAACCCCGGCCGGGCGGGGGAATCACCGGCCGGGGCGGCTCGAAGTCCGTCGCTCAGCGCCCGCCCAGGAGTACGTCCGCGGCGCGTTCGGCGAGCACGGTCACGGGAGCGTGGGTGTGCGCCCGTACGAGGCTGGGCATCGCGGCGGCGTCCACCACCCGCAGACCGCTCACGCCCCGGACCGCGAACGCCGGGTCCACCACGGCGAGTTCGTCCGTGCCCATCCGGCAGGTGCTCACCAGGTGGTGGATGCTGCCGCCGGTGGCGCGGATGTACGCGGTGATGTCGTCGAGGTCCTCGGAGAGCGCGCCGTCCGTGAGCGGCTTGCCCAGCCACTGCGCCAGGTCGGGCTGGCGGAGGATCCGCTGGGCCGCGCGGACACCCGCGACCAGGGTGCCCAGGTCCTCCCCCGCCTCGTCGCTCAGGTAGCCGGGGTCGATCAGCGGGGCGTCGTACGGGTCAGCGCTGCGCAGGGTGACGGTGCCGCGGCTGTGCGGGCGCATGAGGATGACGCCCAGGGCCATGCCGTGCGCGGCGGGCCGCTGGTGCTCGCCCAGCGGCACCACCAGGTGGACGATCTCGACGTCGGGGGCGTCGAGTTCCTCCCGGGTGCGCAGGAACAGCAGCGCCTCGGAGATGATCGAGTCCAGCGAGCCGTGGCGGTCGCGCAGGTACTGGTCGATCTGCTCGGGCGAGGTGCCCGAACCGGGCGACCAGAAGCCCTGTGCCTCGAAGGCCAGCGGGACGAGCAGATGGTCCGTCAGGTCACGGCCCACCCCCGGCAGGTCCCGCACCACCGGGACGCCGTGCCGGGCGAGTTCCCCGGCGGGGCCCACGCCGGACCGCAGCAGCAGGTGCGGGCTGCCCACGGCGCCGGCCGACAGGATGACGTCGCGTTCGGCGCGCAGGGTCTCGGTGCCCGACTCCCCCTCGACCTCGATCCCGACCGCCCGCGTGCCCTCGAACAGCACCCGGCGCACCAGCGTGTCCGCGAGGACGGTCAGGTTGGGCCGCTCCCGGGCCGGTGTCAGATAGGCGTCGGCGGAGCTGTGCCGCAGGCCGTCGCGGTGGGTCGCGCGGGCCAGGGCGTACCCCTCCTGGACCTCGGCGGCCGGGGTGTACCCGAGGCGCGCGCAGGCGTCGACGAAGGCCGGGGTCACGGGCAGCGGATAGCGCAGTCCGGAGAGGCTGATCCGCTGCTCGGCGCGGTCGAAGTAGGGCTGCAGGTCGTCGTGGCCCCAGCCGTCCAGGCCCGCCTGCGCCCAGCCGTCGTAGTCCGCCCGGTGGCCGCGGGTCCACAGCTGGGCGTTGATCACCGAGGAGCCGCCGACCGCCTTGCCGCGCGGGATCGGTATCTCACGGTCGCCCAGGCCGGGCTGGGGCACCGTGCTGAAGTTCCAGTCCAGGTCGCCGCCGAACAGCCGCGGGAAGAGGATCGGCACCTGCACCTCGGGGCGGGTCTCCGGAGTCCCTGTGCCCGCCTCGACGAGGAGGACCCGGGCCGTGCCGTCCGCGCTGAGCCGGTCGGCGAGCACGCAGCCGGCGGAACCGGCCCCGACGATGACGTAGTCCCACCGGCTCACCGGGCGACCGCCTCTCGGCCCTGGGCGGTGCCGTCCGGGGGCGTGGTCAGGCCCCAGGTGGTGCTTTTCCGGCGGTCCCGGGCGGTGCCTTTGCGGCGCGGGGTGTCGGCCATGACAGCTCCTTCGTGTGTGCGGAGAGTGCTGAGGGGGGTGACGGGGCGACTGCTGGGTGCCCCGGCGGGCGGTCCGTCAGCGGGCCGCGGGGGCGGAGTCGGAGGGCGAGGCGGTGGAGGCGGGGGCGGTGGAGGCGGGGGCGGTGGCCTGCTCCGGCTCCGGGGCCGCGGCCGGGCGGGCGCGCAGCACGTGCCGGAGGAGGGCGAGACCGGCCAGGATCATGACCAGGCCGCAGACGCCGTTCCAGCCGAAGGCGGAGTACGCGCGCACGCCCAGCCAGGAACCGGCGCTGCCGCCGAGGAACGCACAGGTCATGTACGCGGTGTTGAGGCGGGCGCGGGCCTCGGGGCGGAGCGCGAAGATGCGCGCCTGGTTGGCGACCTGGCCGGACTGCATGGCCACGTCGAGCAGGAGCATGCCCGCGCCCAGGCCGACCAGACCGGCGGCGCCGCCGAGGTGACCGGTGAGCAGCAGGGCGCCGGCGGCGATGGCGCCCACCATGCACACCAGGTTGACGGCGTCGGGGCCCTGGCGGTCGGTGCGGCGCCCGGCGACCGGGGTGGCGAACATGCTGGCCGCGCCCACCAGGGCGAGCACGCCGACGGCCGGGGTGCCCAGGTGGTAGGCCGGGCCGGTGATGTACAGCGCGAGGGCGGTCCAGGCGGCGCTGAAGGCGGCGAAGACCAGCACCTGGTTGAGGGCCGAGCGGCGCAGCTGCGGCTCGGTGCGCAGCAGGTGCAGGGAGGCCGCGAGCAGGGCCGGGTAGGGCTGGTCGGTGCTCGGGGTGGTGGTGGGGAGCGCGGCGGCCAGGGCCAGGGTGAGGACGAGGACCAGGCCGGCGGCGACCAGGTAGGGGGCGCGCCAGCCGAGCCACTCGCCGAGGGTGCCGGAGAAGGTGCGGGCCAGCAGGATGCCGCCGATCAGGCCCGACAGCAGGGTGCCGGTGACCGCGCCGCGGCGCTCCGGCGCGGTGAGGCCGGCCGCCATGGGGATGAGGATCTGCGGCACCACGGTGGTCAGGCCGACCAGCGCGCTGGCGACGGCGAGGACCGGCAGGGCGGTGGCGGTGCCCGCGAGCACCAGGCCGGCGCAGGTCACCAGCAGCAGGGTGGTGACCAGGCCGCGGTGGCGCAGCCGGTCGCCGAGCGGGACCAGCAGGAAGATGCCGGCCGCGTAGCCGAGCTGGGCGCAGGTGACCACGACGGCCGCGGACTCCGGGGAGACGTGCAGGTCGTCGGCGATGAGCGGGCTGATCGCCTGCGGGAAGTAGATGTTGGCCACCGCGACGCCGCAGGCGACGGAGAGCAGCAGGATCAGGCGCCGGCTCAGCGTCGGCGAGGAGGGCGAGGGAGCGGAGGGAGCGGAGGGAGGCCCAGCGGACACGACACACCTCTGGCGAGGAAGGGGACAGAGACAGGGAAGTGCTGAGAAGAGCTGAGAAGTGCTGAGAGGGGAGCCGAGAAGAGAGGCGGAGCCGCGAGCTCCGCATGGAACCGTTTTAACCGGTTCCTCGACGGTACCAGTAAAACCGGTCCCGAAGTAGGGTGGTCCTCATGCCCGACACGCCCGCGCCCACGGCCCCCCGCTTCCGCAGCGGCGCGGGCCGGATCTGCCTGGACTTCATGCGCACGCTCCGGCTGCGCGGCATGGACGGCGCCACCGAGGAACTGGACACCCCCGAGGCCCTGACCGCCTGGGTCGCCCAGCTGGGCCCCTATCCCGACGGCACGGCCGTCCCGGCCCCGGCACCGGACGTGCTCCGCGAGGCACAGGCACTGCGGGAGGCGGTGCACGCGCTGCTGACCGCGGCCCGCTCGCCCGCCGGCCCGGCCGGCTGCCCGCCCGGGGAACGGGAGCTGCTGAACCGGGCCGCCGCCGCGGCGCCCCCGGTCCCCGTGCTCGCCGCGGAGGGCACGATGACCTGGACCGCCGCGGACCCGGTGGGCGCGGTCCTCGCCGACATCGCGCGCGACGCGCTCGCGCTGGCGACCTCGCCCGCCCTGGACCGGGTGCGGGCCTGCTCCGGACCGCACTGCGCCGCCTGGTTCCTCGACACGTCCCGCCCGGGCAACCGCCGCTGGTGCTCGATGGAGACCTGCGGCAACCAGGCCAAGAAGCAGACCTGGCGCACCAGGCACACCAGCCCGACCGGGGCCTGACGGGCCGTCGCCCCGGCCGCCGGCTCAGCGGGGACCGGCGGCAGGGGGTGCGGCGGGGCGGACGAAGCCCCGGTCGACGTAGACCAGCGCCTCCCGCTCGTGGGAGGTGACGCAGTCCAGGACCCGGCCGACCAGCATGCTGTGGTCGCCGCCGTCCACGACCTCGTGCATCCGGCAGGCCAGCCGGACCACCGCCCGGGGGATGCCGGGCAGTCCGCGTTCCAGGGGCTCGGTGTCGCCCGCGGCGAACCGGTCTACGCCCGAGGTCGCGAACCGCCGGGCGATCTCCGACTGGTCGTGCGCCAGGACGTTCACCATGAAGTGGCCGGCGACCGCGAACGCGGCGTGCGTACTGGCCTTCTTGTCCAGACTCACCGTCACCAGCGGCGGGTCGAGGGAGAGGGAGACGAAGGAACTCGCGGTGAATCCCCAGCGGCGTCCGCTGTCGTCGACCGTGGTGGTGACGACCACCGGGCCGGGGACCCGGGACATGGCGCGGGTGAAGCCGATTTCCTCGGCAGCTTCTTCGGCAGCGACGGACATGGGATACGGCGCCTCCTCGGGCGTGGTCTCGGTCAGAGCGACGATGGTGGGTGCGGCGGGTCAGCCGGCGAGTTCCGCCGCCGCGAAGTGCCGCAGCCGGGCGCGGAACTCCGGGCCGATGTCCTCGCGGCGGCAGGCCGGCCGGACGGTGGCACGCAGGTACTCGCCGCGGCCTCCGGTGTCGTAGCGGCGGCCGGTGAAGACCACCGCGTGCACCGGGCCGCCGCGCCCGGGGCCGGTCTTGGCCAGCACCTCGAAGACGGCCGGGACAACGGCCTTGCGAGCGTGCGGCGTTGGACGGGCCATGAGGGATACGTCCTTTTTTGTCAGGGCGTCAGGGCGTCAGGGCGTCAGGGCGTCAGGCGACGCTCGCGTGGGGTGCCGGGTCGCCGGTGGTGTCCGGGAGGAGCGAGCCGTGTCCGGCGCCGCCCAGGGCGGTGAGGAAGGAGCGGGCCCAGTGGTGGACGTCCCGCTCGCCCAGGTGCCGGCGCAGCTCCTGCATACGGCGCCGGCCGTCCGCCGGGTCCAGGGTGAGGGCGGTGGCCATGACGTCCTGGAGTTCGTGCCGGTGGTGCGGGTTGACCAGCAGGGCCCTCGTGAGTTCCTGCGCGGCGCCCGCGAACTCGCTGAGCACCAGCGCGCCGCCCAGGTCGGGGCGGGCGGCGACGAACTCCTTCGCGACCAGGTTCATGCCGTCGCGCAGCGGTGTCACCAGCATGACGTCGGCGGCCCGGTAGAGGGCGGCGAGTTCGGTGCGGTCGACGGTGGTGTGCAGGTAGTGCACCGGGACCTGGCCGACCTGCCCGAAGGTGCCGTTGATGTGCCCGACCTGGGCCTCGATGCGGGAGCGCAGGCGCCGGTAGTGCTCGACGCGCTCCCGGCTGGGGGTGGCGATCTGGACGAGGACGGTGTCCCGGGCGGTGGCGCGGCCGTCGGCGAGGAGTCCCTCGAAGGCGCGCAGCCGCTGGTCGATGCCCTTGGTGTAGTCGAGGCGGTCGACCCCCAGCATGATCCTGCGGTGCTCGCCCAGTTGCCGGCGGATCTGCCGGGCCCGTTCCCGTACCGTCTCGCCGCGGGCCAGCTCCTCCAGACCGGCCGCGTCGACCGAGATCGGGAAGGCGCCGACGCGGACCTCGCGGTCGCCCACGAGGACGGTGCCGAGGACGGACGAGCGGGGTGCGTGGCCGACGCTCTCCGCCCGCCGCAGCCGGCGTACCAGGTGCAGGAAGTTCTGTGCGCCGCCGGGCAGTTGGAACCCGACCAGGTCGGCGCCGAGCAGGCCGTCGACGATCTGGCTGCGCCAGGGCAGCTGGAGGAAGAGCTCGGGCGGCGGGAACGGGATGTGCAGGAAGAAGCCGATCCGTACGTCGGGCCGCAGGGCGCGCAGCAGTTCGGGGACGAGCATCAGCTGGTAGTCCTGGACCCAGACGGTGGCCCCCGGGGCGGCGAGGGCCGCCGCGTGCCGGGCGAAGCGCTGGTTCACCCGCTGGTAGCTCTGCCACCAGCCGCGGTCGAAGTCGGGTGGCACCACCACGTCGTGGAAGAGCGGCCACAGCGTGGTGTTCGAGAAGCCCTCGTAGTACTCCCGGTACTCGGTCTCGTCCAGCGGGACCGCGTGCAGCCGGACGTCCTGGTCGGGCAGGTCCGCGGGGGCGCTGTCGGCGGTGGTGCCGGCCCAGCCCGCCCAGGCGCCCCGGCGGGTGCGCAGGATGGGTTCGAGGGCACTGACCAGTCCCCCCGGACTGCGCCGCCAGCGCGGCCCGTCCGGGCCCTGGGCGTCCAGGTGGACCGGGAGACGGTTGGCGACGACGACGAAGTCCGCGTCGGACGCGCCGGGCTGACGGATCCTGTGCGTATCCACGTCCTGCTTTCCCTTCTACGGGGGGTAACCGCGCCCCAAAGGGGCGCGGGGCTGCGTTCGCCATGCGGCTCCGCCGCGTGGGCGCGACCAGCCACAACGGACCCGCAGTTGACACACGGCCCCTACAGCGGAGCGCTTTCGCGGAAGTCGACGATCGTCTTGAGGTCAGTCGTGCTCCGGTAGTTCTTGAAGATCTCGACGAGACCCTCGTAGTCCCGGAAGCTGTGCACGGTGGAGAGCAGGCGCCTGCCGTCGACGATGCCGGACAGCAGCATCTGCATGGCCGTCTGGATCACGTTCGCGGAGTGGTGCATCGGGAACGCGGTGACGTCGAAGGGCGAGGCGCTGATGTTGATGCCCTTGGCGAGCATCAGCCAGGTGTCGAACTTCTGCATCTCCTGGGAGGCCCCGTACAGCACGTACCGGCCCTTGGGCTTGAGCCGGCGCATCGCGACCCGCCGGGGGTCCTTCTCCTCGTCCTCGACGCGCACGGTGGGCAGCGCGTCGAAGACGTAGTCGAAGGTGTTCTCGGCGACCTCGGCGATGAGCTCCTCGGGCAGGTAGGCACGCTCGGAGAAGTGTTCCGTGGCGTGCTGGTTGCGCATCGGGTTGGCGTCGACGGACACCACCTGGTTCGGGGCGAACAGGCGCCTGATGACGCTGCCGGCGATGATGCCGATCGGGCCGGTGCCCATGATGAGGACCCTGTCGCCGATCTTCGGCGGGTTGCCCAGGAGGGAGCGCAGGGCACCCGTGGTCGGCTCGATGAAGGAGGCCTGCAGGTCGTCGAGGGCGTCGGGGATCTTCACGGCGGCGGCCCGCAGGTCGTCGTTGAAGTTGCGGTCGGCCCAGAACACGTCCTCCTTGACCTCGCCGGAGAAGACCGGGCGCAGCGACCGGTACTCGGCGAAACCACCGAAGTCGGTCTGCCCCCAGTAGACGATCCGGTCGCCGATCGCGATGTCGGAGCGGGCGAACTCCGGGCCCTTCTCGACGACTTCGCCGAGGTACTCGTGCCCCAGGATCACCGGGTACTCGGAGGGGAACAGATGCCCTTCGAAGAAGGAGATGTCGGTCGAGCAGATCGACACGCAGCGGGTGCGCAGCAGCAGGCCGTCGGCGGGCGCCGCCGGGCGCGGCACGTCGGCGAGCACGGTCTGGCGCGGGGCGAGGAGCTGAAGGGCCTTCATGGTCTGCATGGTTGTCCTTCCGGGCAGGTCGCGGTTGCGGAAGTGGGGCCGGTACCGGGGCAGGTCAGCGGCGCATGGCGAGGCCGCCGCCGAGCAGGTACTGGCCCGCCATCTCGACGTTGGTGGGCGAGAGGGTGATGTGCTTCGCGGCCGAGTGGGCGTCGCGGAAGTAGCGTTCGAGCAGGCTGCTCGCGTACAGCGAGGAGGTGCCCGCCACCGTGAACAGCGAGGTGATCGCCGCGCAGCTCAGCTCGGCCACGGTCGCCGCGGTCAGCCGGACCGTGGCGCTCAGCGCGTCGCCGCCGGTCTCGCCGTACTGCTCGGCGTGCCAGCCCGCGTCCGCGAGCAGCAGCCGCGCGGCCCGTACCTTCGCCTCGGCGCGGGCGTACCGGTCCTGCACGGTGTGGCCTGCGGCCAGCGTGGTGGTGCCCGCGGCCGGCCGCTTGGCCAGGGCGAGCCGCTGGAACTCGCGCAGCGCGCCGCGGGCCGCGCCCAGCACGGTCGACGACGAGCCGAACAGCCCGAAGTCGTAGTAGCTGATGGCGTAGCCGCGGGACGGGCGGGCGGGCGGTGCGGCGAACATGTCCCGCTGGTCGACGGTGTACTGCCCGGCGACGAACACGTCGTCGACCTCGTAGTCCTCGCTGCCGGTGCCGCGCAGGCCGAGGGTGTGCCAGGTGTCCAGCATCCGTACGGCGGACTTCGGCACGAACAGCATCCGGATCTCCGGCCCGCCCCCGTCCGTGGTGCGGGGTGCGCCGCCGGTGGTGACACGGGCCGCGCACACCAGCCAGGCGGCGTGCGCCGAACCGCTGGCGAAGCCCCAGCGGCCGGAGAGCCGGTAGCCGCCGTCGACCGCCTCGGCCGTCCCCGTCGGGTTGACCGAGCCGACGACCAACGCGTCCTGGTCCTGGAACAGTTCACGGGCCTGCGGCTCCGGCAGGTAGTCCGAGATCCGGCCGATGGCCGCCTGCACCCCCATCTGCCAGGCGATCGCCGGATCGAGCCGGGCCAGTGCCTGCAGCGCCTGCGACCCGGTCTCCAACGGCACCTGGGCACCGCCCAGTTCACGGGAGACCAGCATCCGGGGGAACCCGGCGTCCCGCAGTGCCTCGAACACCGGGAGCGGCGAGAACCGCTGCCGCTCGCCCTCCTCGCGCCACTTCTCGATGACGGGGGCGATCGCGTCGACACGGCCGAGCCAGTCGGCCGTCGGAGCCGACACGGGTTTCCCGTCGAGCAGGGCGAGGAACTCCTCGCCCTCGTGGTCGTGGTCCATACCCACCTCCTTCAGGTCGCTCGGAGCGTAGGCAGCACAAACACGTGTTCAATACGGGAAACCAGCCGGTAGGAGGGCCCGCGGACCGACAGCCCCGGCCCCGGCCCGCACACGGCAAAGAGCGGCACGCGGGGACGGCAAGGGGCGGGAAAGACACGGCAAAGGGAGCGGGGCCGAGGCGGCACGGGGAGCCGACGGGCACCCCGTGGCACGACGTTCCGGGCAGCGGAGAAGGGCGGCCCGCAGGAGACTTCGCGGGCCGCCCCTGGACGGGCGTGGGAGGGTCAGCCTGTCTGTTCCAGCAGGCCGGCGAAGGCCAGCCACAGGTCGATGTGCTGGTGCACGGCGGCGATCAGCGCGGCCCGGCAGTGGCCGGGCAAAGCGTCCGCCAGTACCGCGCCCTCGGCGCCGACGAGCGCACGGTTGTCGAGCATGCGCAGCAGGTGCCGTCCGGGGTCGGAGAAGCGGATCGAGGGGTCGCGGGCGAGCACGGCGAGGGGGTCCTTGGCCAGGACGCGCCGCCGCACCGGGCGGGCCGGGGCGTCGGCGGGGCCGACCGCGGCCAGCGGCAGGGGCTCGGCGCCGGCGGTGTTCCGCCGTGCCCGGACCGGGTCCTCGCCCCGCTCCATCCGCGCCCGCACGTCCCGGGCGGTGCCCACCGACACCCCGGCCGCGGCGGCGATCCGGCGCAGTGACGCCTCCGGATGCCCGCGCAGGTACGCGGCCGCGCGCTCCCGGCCGGCGGCGGGGTCCACCGGGCGGGCCCGGCCGTCCCGTCCCACCCGGGTGTTCAACTGGGGTCCGTTCCCGGATGAACGCTGTCGCAGCGTCGCGACGGTCTTCGTGGACAGGCCGGTGGCCTGGGCGATCGCCCGGTTCGACCACGCGGGGTAGGCGGCCAGGATGCGCCGGGCGGCCGCCGACCGCTCCTGCTGGTTGAGCCGCCGCCCGTGGTGCAGGTTCGCCCGTACGGAGGCCACGAACGCCTCCCGCTCGTCGCCGTCGAAGAACCGCACCTCGATCTCCGGGCGGCCCGCCAGCATCGCCGCGGTGAGCCGGTGCATGCCGTCGACGACCCGCAGCGTGCGGCGGTTCACCAGGATCGGGGGCAGTTCGCCGAGCTCCATGAGGGACCTGGCGTAGGCCAGGTCCACGTCCTCGGCCCGGGGGGAGTCGGCGGGCGCCAGTGCGGCGACCGGCACGCTCTCCACCGGGGACGGTACCGGGTCCGGCCGGGTGGGGGGTGGGGGTGTCGTCATGGCCGGCGGTCCACGACTCCCCGGCCGAGGACGGCGAGCAGCGCGGCCACCCCGGCCGGACCGGGCACCCGCAGGTCGCAGTGGTCCCGCAGCTCCGGCACCGCCTCGCCGGGACCGGCGGGCGCGCTGTAGACGGTGACGGCGGGCCGGCCCTGGGCGCGGCGCCGGGCCAGCAGCCGGAGCACGGGGAGGTCGGCGAGGTCGTCGCCGGCGTACAGCACGGCGTGCGCGGGCCGTTCGGCGAGGAACCCGGTCAGGGCCGTGGCCTTGTCGACCCCGTCCGGCCTTACTTCGAGGACCAGGCGCCCCGCCTCGACCCGCAGCCCGAGGTCGTCGGCCAGTGCGCGCACCGGGGGTGCCAGGAGCCGCAGGGCCGCGCCGGGGTCAGGACAGCCCCGGGTGTGCACGCAGATGCTGTGCGCCTTGTCCTCGATGCGGGCGCCGGTGCCGTGCCGGGCCACCAGCGGGCGCAGTTGCCGGCGCAACCGGTCGATCGCCGGGTGCGGCGCGGGGGTGCGCAGCCGGCCGGTGGCCGAGTCCCAGCGCTGCAGGCCGTAGTGGCCGAGCACGGTGATCCGCGGTGCGCCGGCGCCGGTGCGCAGGGCGGCCGCGGCCACCACGTATCCGGCCGGGCGGCCGGTCGCGATCACCACACGCATCCCGTGCCGGGCGAGGGTGACGAGGGCCGTGAGGGCCTGCGGCAGCGGGCGGGCGGCGGCGGGGTCGGTGACGATCGGGGCGAGGGTGCCGTCGAAGTCGACGGCGACGACCGCCTCCTCGGGGCGGTCGAGGAGGGCCCTCAGGCCCTCGGAACCCGCGGGTGTGATTCCCGTGGTACCGGCCTTGCGTAGGGCCGGCCACAGCTCTTCGTCCGGCGTGCGGACAGGGCGAAGCGATGACGTGCTGGTCATGGGCGGTGTCTCCGTTGGCGTCCACATGCGGGATGACGGGCGCTGAGACAGCCGGGAACATCAGCGGTCCACGGCTGGTGGCCCTCGCCCGGACGGCCGGCCGCCGGCGGCGGGCATCGGTCACCGGTGCGGAGGGAGGCGCGGAGGTTCACATAGGCGAGGAACGAGACCTCGGGTGAGAAGGCGTCACATGGGTGGGCAGTACCGAAGACACCGGAGATCGGTGCCGGGCGGCCGCGACGGCGTCGCCTTCGGCGCGCTTTCGGCCACGGTCGTGCTGCTGCTGTACATGCTCGGACATCCCCCGTCGCGTTTTCACACGTACTTCTGCGCAGTGGCGAGTTCACAGGGCGCCGACTTCGAAGACCAGGGGAAGTTGTGGCCGATCGGACACAAGCGGCCAACTCCGCGTCCGCCGCCCGCCGTCGATCCGTTCCGGTCCCACCCGGACGCGGGGCTTCCGGTCCGCGGCGGCAACCGCCGCCCCTCCGCCCGCACCCCGCCGACCTGCGGAGACAACTCCCGTCCGGTATTCCGGACTACCATCCGGCAGATTCGGGGGGGCCGTACGGACCCTACCCGGATGTACAGAATTCAATGAAGCAAACGGGGAGGAAGATTGTGGACAGCAGGCCACCCGGAGACGCACGGCTCATTGACAGATCCCCAGGCCTCTCCACCGCGGCCTCGGAGCTCCTCGACCAGACCGTCGGCACGCTGACGGCGCTCACGAGTCCGGACATCGCGGCGAGCTACCGGACCCTGGCCGAAACGGATGGTCCAGTTCCGCTGGCGGACGCCGACCGTCGGCTCGGCTGCGCGGGAAGCGCCGTCCGGCTGCTGGACCTGGGCCTCGCACACGTCCTGCCGCACGACCCGCCGGTCCTCGCGGCGGCGGCCCCGTTACCGGCCCTGGAAGCGGCGCTCGCCCACAAGCAGCACGAACTCAACGCCCAGTACGACATCGTCGCCCGCTCCCAGCGGGAGGCCGCACAGATACGCCGGCTCGCGCACCGGCAGGCGCAGGCGGCCACCTCGCACCGGCTGGCCCGGGTGCTCACCGACTCCGACGACATCGCGGCCCTGTCCAACACCATCGGCACGGCGGCCACCGCGGAGCATCTGACACTGGAGACGTTCCGCTACGACCTGCCCCTGTCGGACGGCTCCGCACAGCCGCCCACGGCCGCCTCGATCGCCCGGGGCGTACGGCACCGCAGCATCTACGAGTCCGCCTTCCTGAGCGACCCGGTGGGCGCCAGGATCATCGAGCGCTGTGCCGCGGCCGGGGAGGAGATACGGCTGCTGCCGCGGCTGGAGATGAAGATGAAGGTCACCGACGGCGCCCAGGCCCTGCTCGCGCTCACCCCGACCGGTTCCAGCGCGGCCCTGCACCTGACCTCGCCGGTCGCCGTGGACGCGCTGCGCCACTACTTCGAGCTGCTGTGGCGCGACGCCCGGCCGCTGACGCTCTCCGGCTCCTCCGGCTACGGGGACCGGGAGGGGCAGCGGCACGAGATCGCCGCGCTGATGCGGCAGGGCCTCAAGGACGAGGCGATCGCCCGGCGCCTCGGGCTGACCCCGCGCACCGTGCGCCGCCGGATCAGCGAGTTCATGGAGGAGCTCGCCGCCGAGACCCGCTTCGCCGCGGGCACCGAGGCCCAGCGCCGCGGCTGGTTCGACGCACCCGCCGAGTAGGTCGCGGAACGCGGAAGGGGGGGCCCCCCACGGGGCGCCCCCAACCGGCCGAAACGTGGGGGGCGGGGGGGCAGGATAGGCCACCCCCCCCAGCACGACCGCCCCAGAATG